>JBCBYL010000156.1:0-4904 GCA_039815855.1 Verrucomicrobiota bacterium | reverse complement strand
CTACTGTATTTATAAATACAGTAGGGTTTCTTGACTATCCTTCTTTTTTTCTTGAGTGGTTTGATTACGGCCTGAAAGACATCCAGAAAGATAAAGAGTCGCAGCGATTAGAGGCTGCTACAGATCAAAGTCTCCTAGAACGTAGCTCTCTAATCGAAATCTTTATCACAGCTAAAAAAAGGGCCCCCCAGCAAGTGGACTTTTTAGGTGGAGAAACCTACAAGCACATTCCCCTGATGTTGCTCCCGAGGTTTATTTACCCTGATAAGCCCGTGGTGCACGAAGGGCAGCGATTAATGAATATTCATTTTGGTATCCAATCAGCAGAAGCGGTTGAGACGACTTATATTGCATGGGGCCTTCTCAATGAGGCCTTTGCCAATTTTGGCTTTTGGGGGCTTCCTGTGGCAGGCCTAGTCATCGCTGCATTTTTTAGTTATGTGACTCGACTTTGCTCAGGAATTCCCATCCTATCTTTCCGAGGGCTGATAGGTGCACTGACATTAGGTTTTGCAATTCAAGCGGAGATGGCTGCCGCCGTCTGGCTCACGTCTTATATACAATCGATTCTTCTTCTCCTCGCACTCCGATGGGTCCTCATGGAAAAATTGCCAAACCCTGAGTGGGCACCGGAACAGCCGACTGCGAACCAACCCCGTTCAAAATACTACCGAATGAGGTCTAGATGAAGCTGGCAATTATTGCGTCTCATCCGATCCAGTATTATGCGCCGTGGTTTGCGCGTGTTGCTTGTGAGATTGAGGAACTGAAGGTTTTTTATCTCTGGGAACGAGACGGCAATCAGGCACATGATACTAAATTCGGGCGTGAAGTGATATGGGATGTTCCTCTCCTGACTGGCTACGACTACCAGTTTATTTCGAACAGTTCAAGCCAGCCAGGCACATCTTCTTTCCGTGGCCTGCAAAACCCGAGCCTCTTTGACGAGGTGAGTGCCTTTGATCCGGACGCGGTTTTGTTTACGACGCTTTTTTATGAATCTCCGCTTAAGTTGCTCTTCAAACTTTCCAGTATGAAGAAACCCATTCTCTTTCGTGGAGATTCGCATGCGTTGGTTTCACCTCCCCGATATCGCTGGCTTAAGAAAATGATTTATTCGAAATTAACAGCCTTATTGGCAGTGGGAGAAGCCAATCGGAATTTTTATCGTGGTCTAGGTGTTCCGGAGGAGAAAATTTACTTTGCCCCCCACGCGATCAATGCGGAAAGGTTTCATAAACTTTCGGCCGATGAAGAGGTCTGGGTGGAGGAAAAAAAGTCTGAGCTGGGAATTCAAGACGGAGATATTGTTTTTCTGTTTGTGGGCAAGCTGGAGGAAAAAAAACGACCAGATTGGTTGGCTCAATGTTTTTCGGAATGGAATCAGCCAAAAGCCAAACTGATCTTCATCGGAGAGGGTGATCTGAGCGGAACCATTGATAGCTACGTGAAAAAGGATACACGGATTCTGCGACTACCGTTTATGAACCAAAGTCGGATGCCAGCGGTTTACCGTCTAGGTCATTGTCTCATCCTGCCTAGCTCAGGGCCGAGTGAAACGTGGGGTCTGTGTGTCAACGAAGCGATGGTATCCGGCCTGCCTGCACTGATCAGCAGTCATGTCGGGTCTGGCCCCGATTTGATTGATGAAGGAAAAACAGGATGGATTTTCGAAGCAGAAAATGGCGCTGCACTTCTCGGTTGCCTGGATGCGGCCTTTTCTGCGCTTCCGGCCAATGAGGAGATGAGCAGATCGATTCGAGAGCGTGTGGAAGGATATACCTATGCGGTTGCCAGCAGGGGACTTCATGAAGCCTTGAGGGCGAGGGTATGAGATTGGCCGTATTCTCTCCTTTGATCCGCCAAGGAGAGGGAGGTGTTCAAGCATACGGCTTACACCTGGTAACGGCCTTGCGACAAAACGCAAAGATAGAAAGTGTGGCGCTACTGGAAATTGACCTCCCAAAGACGCCAGTCGTTCGACTCATCCCGAAATTTATTTTTCTTTTCAAAGCGCTCATTTCAATAGTGAGGGGGACTGACTTGGTCTGGGTGACCCACATTGACCTGGCTCCGGTAGCTTATCTCTTTACTAAAATAGGAGGTCCTCCCTATATCTTATCCTGTCATGGCTTAGAAGTTTGGAGAGACTTACCTCCAATCAAGCAGAAAGCACTTCAAGCGGCCAAGCGGCTTCTTCCTGTAAGTCACTATACGATGCAGCAGCTCATTCATCACTATGGGATTGCGGAGGAGCAGTGTGTTCTGTTTCCGAATACCTATGAAAGTCGTTCTGCCCTTTCGGATCGTTGCAGGTCACGTAATCAGATTGCACAGGAATGGAATATCCCGGAATCCGATCTGATCTTATTCTCACTTTCGCGCTTGCGACCTGAGGACAGAGAGAAAGGATATGGACAAACGCTGCGAGTGACAGCGGCACTGAATGAAAAAGGGCTATCTTGCACCTATATTGCTGCAGGTTCGGGATCGGATATTCAATGGCTCCAGTCGCTGGCGGGTGAATTGAGAATCGCTGACAAGCTGAAGTGCCCCGGATTTGTTACGAACGATCAGCTTCCGCGGTATTACCAAGCTGCGGATCTCTTCATCATGCCCAGTCTCAAGGAGGGCTTTGGTATTGTATTCCTTGAAGCATTGGACGCTGGGTTACCCGTCTTAGCAGGTGACCAGGACGGCTCTTCAGAGCCCTTGCTTAATGGCGAACTCGGTTTTCTCTGTGACCCTCATGATGTTCAGGAAATGGTGCAAACGGTAAAAGATTTTTTTGCCAATAAGAGCCACCCTTTCCATCAACCCGAATTTTTACGATCAAGGGTCAATGAAGCCTTTGGTCAACAAGCCTACATGAAGCGTCTCGAAGATTTTCTATCTCAATGATCATGACGGAAGAACGGAAAGATAAGAAAACGAACGCATATGCCTGTTCTGGATGGTGGTTGGCGGGTGGACTCTTGTTTTGGTTGGCATGGAGCTGTGCCGATGATTGGACCAATGACCCGAACTACAGCCATGGCTGGATTATTTTGCCTCTCTTTGTTTTCTTTCTTTTTCAAAGAGCCAAACATTTTCTCGATGTAGAAATAACTTACAAGAAACCAGGCTGGATCTCATGGGTCTGGCTCCTGCCAATTCTTATTCTCACAGTGGAGTTAGTTCGTTTAACCCCATTTTATTGGCGTCCTGTTTTTTGGGTCATTTACTTCATGCTGGCTGCTTATTCGCTGACTCTGTTGTGGCCTTCGCAGGGTAAGACGGCCATTAGAGTTCTCGGGTTTCCTTTGCTTTTTCTCGCTACCGCACTGCCCTGGCCAACTGCATTTGAACTTGAGACGACTCGTGTCTTTTCATTTTTTATCGCTGACCTGGTAGGAGAGGTCCTTTTGCTATCTGGGATTTACACGGAAGTTCAAGGACGAGTGATTTTTCTGGAAGGGACATCCATAGGGGTGGACGAAGCGTGTAGTGGTTTGCGCTCTCTACAGTCATCTCTCATGGTTGGTTTAGCGGTGGGTGAGTGGTTCCGCTTACGTATTGTGCCGAGAACAGGGCTCCTACTGCTTTCGCTAGTTGGTGCTATACTTTAGAATCTCGTTCGGGTTTTTATCCTTTCAGGGCTAGTGGTTCAGGGTGGAGGTGAACTGATGGAGGCTTGGCATGATCATATCGGTATCGTCCTCATGATTGGCCTCACTCTACTCATTGTTGGGATCGGGATGGTCATTAAAGCCAAGACCAGTCCAGCTCCATGGCCTCAGTCTTCAAAACAATGGGTATCCCTCAAATCGGTTCTCAATTCGTCCCTCCCACTAGACAGATGGCTTTTAGCAGCATCAGTCGGCTGCTTTTGCCTGGCTCACCTCTGGTTTTCTTGGAAAGAAGGCTCGGTGATCGATCAGGATTCATTCTTTTCCTCAGTAGAGTGGGGTCCTGAGACAATCGCACAGGAACCTTCACCGCTTGTTTCACAAGTGCTTCAAGCAGACGAAGGTCGTTATTTAGTATATAGTGAAGGTAAGCCCGCTCCCATCCTGAGCTATTACTTCTTTTGGGCTCCCAAGGAAGGAAACGGGAAGGCGTTATTTCATCGACCGGATGTCTGTATGCCCGGTGCAGGTTGGCAACAACAGGGAGACGCAATAATCAGCTATGGAACCCTCAATGGCCGCGAGGTGAAAGTTCATCAGTTCCAATTTTTAAGAGGAAATTCCCCGGCTCAATTATATTGGATCTGCTTTATTGACGGAGACAGTATTTCGTTTGCAGGTGGTGCTCACTCTCATCTTCAGCTTTCATTTGTTCCGCAGTTTATTCGACTAGGTAAACGGATCTTTTCAGTCGAAGTGTTTGGCCTAATGGTGCAAGGAGACTCCAAGGCCCGAACAGATATCACCGAAGTCTTTAACGCTCAACCTGGTTTGGAGTTCGTTTTAAAATGAACAATTCCATTGTGGGGCATCAGGTCATTGCCTCGATCAACGATGAGGTTGGAGGGCCCGCGCAAAGTGTGCCGTCCCTCCATCAAGCGCTGAAGTACAATGGGGTGGAGAGCATTTTGCATACAATGCACAACCCTCGCTTCGGTGAGATGAAAGAGCCTTTTGAGGGGATGATCCAGCTCAGTCGGTTGAGTTGGTTGACGGCAGATTGGTCGCCAACTTTTTCTCAGAGGCTCAGAGAAAGAATCGAAGTCCGTCCAGGTGTCATTCATAATCATGGATGTTGGTTGGCCCCGAATTGGCAGGCGAGGAAAGCCGCTCGACAGTTTCGTTTACCCTTACTCATTTCACCAAGGGGAATGCTAGAGCCTTGGTCCTTGAAGTATCGAAGCTGGAAAAAGAAAATCGCCTGGAGGCTCTATGAAGAAAATAATCTAAACAGTG
>JBCBYL010000014.1:0-32708 GCA_039815855.1 Verrucomicrobiota bacterium | reverse complement strand
GCAAGCATAATGTACAAATCCGCCCAAAGTGACCAATTTTCAATGTAGTATAAGTCGTGCCGGATTCGCTCATGCAGATCCGTATCTCCCCGCCAGCCATTTATCTGTGCCCATCCGCTCATTCCAGGTTTCACCCACTGCCTTGTATTGTAGAGGCTAATTTCTTTTTTTAGTTTACGGATAATCTCGGGTCTTTCAGGTCTAGGGCCAACCAGACTCATTTCCCCTTTGAGCACATTCCAGAATTGTGGCAACTCATCTATATTAAAACGCCTCATTAGTCGCCCCACTCTCAGAACGCGTGAGTCATTCTGTTTGGTCCACCCTACTCCGTTTATTTCTGCATTGAGGTGCATGCTGCGCAACTTGATGATACGAAAAACCCGCCGGTATTGGCCGATTCGTCTTTGAGTATAAAAGACGTTACCAGGTGATTCGATGTAAATGAGTGCGGAAAACACTGCGATGATCGGCAACGAAATCAAGAGGCCAAAGATGGCACCCATAATATCTATACCACGTTTAAGCAGTCTATTTTGCCATTCTTCGATTGGTAGAGTTTCAATGCCAAGTATGGGCACGCTGCTCAGTGTTTGGACTTTCAGACCGGAGGCAAACAGATGGAAAAAACTGGAAATGATCTTAAATTGCGCGTGATGCTCTCCTGCGATCTCAATCATTCGCACAATTTGATTCGAACCCACATCAATCCCCGACAAGAGAACAATTTCAGCACGTGTTGTTTTCAATGCTTCGTTTAGGTCAGAACTTTTTCCCAAATAAGGAATTTGATCTAATAAGGGCTCATCATTGGAAGAAAGCTTCGCATGATTCAAGTAACCCTTAATGTAGTAAGGATGATGTGGATCTTGCTCAATCGTCTTACAGAGTGACTTCGTCTGGTTATTCCAATCAATAAGCAGAATGCCCTGCTGAAGGGTTTCTGTAATTTGTAAAAGCTTAAACGATTGATGCAGTAACCATCTCCATGTATTAGTTGTAATGAAAATCACGCAACCAGAATACAGCACATAGATTCTGGAAACCGGCGGCTCAAATTTGAAGACGAGCGAAATAAAGAGATACGCTAAGATCCAATACGAACAGAGTCGGATTAATTTCAATGGAGCTCTTCGGAAGCGTAGCAAGTTCTGCTTGTCGTATAGCTTTTCTCTGGAGGCCAGAAAAAGATAGATCATTAATCCAAATAGATAGTGATTTAGATATTCATTGAGCCAGCTATTGAAATGAAATGCTTGCCAATTCTCTGAGACTTCAAAATGAATTCTTAAATAATTCGCCAGAAATAATGAGATAAGCACCAATAAGACGTCACCACCGATTAGAACCGTCTGAATAATGTTTCTCGTAAAGATCTTTTTGTTGATTCCCATTAGTAATACACTCTAGTTCACATTCAGCTCTAATTATTAGTGTCTGCCTTTCTGAAGAGAAGATAATTTATTTGATTACGTATATTATAGAAACGCTCAATTCTGGACATGGGTTATCTTACCCTGCTTTCTTAAGAAGGACTTGGGATCCAGATCAGACTAGGACAGAATTTTTATTCGACCCTTCTTTGCAGGATCTGACTTTTCCTAAAGCAGAATTTGAATTACGAGCACGTGAAGCAGGCTGTGGTCGCATGTTTTTGTGTACTGCGGATAGCTATTTAAAAAAATTCACTTTAGAGTCAGTTATTAACCTTAAGAAAAGTATGCCTTTGTCGGTTATACTGCACAATTATTATCACTTAGAAAACCCACTTCGAAGATATCTTTGGTTGCGCCTACTTCGTTTGGGATATTTAGAAAACATATACATTCTTGATCCTTATTACCTTAAAAAAATTTCTGCGAATGACCCGCTTGCGCCTTATTTGAAATTTGTCCATTTTGAGACAGGAAATGAAAAAATCGACAGTCTTTCCCGTAGTGATGCTTGTCATAACTTGCAGTTGAAGGAGGCTAAATGCCGATTCTCAGTCATCGGAGGGTTGAGTGTGCGAAAGGGCCTTCCGACCATCGTTAAGGCAATTGACTATCTCATCAAAACGAAGCCTGGTTTGTTTGAGCATTGTGAATTTGCCTTTTCAGGCAAGTTAGATCAGGAGCCTGAACTCATGCCTACTCTGAAACGATTGAGAGAATATCATCATGCGGGCTATGTAAGGCTCGAAACGAACTTTCTTGGACAACAGCACTTATTTAATTGGATTAGCGCATCAGACTATATTTTATGTGCTTATCCCAAAAGCTTCATGGGGTGGAGCGGATTTTTAGCAGACGCACTTCTTCTGAAACGGCCAGTCTTGATTTCAGATCATTCCTTTTTTAAGGATTTCATGCACTCAACAGGATATGATTTAGTCCATCGAGTTGAGTCTCACAAAGACTTAGCGAATTCGATTATCAGGGCCTATGAAGCTAGGAGAACACCTGAGTATGATCGTTGGGTTGATCTCGGAACTAAGTTCATAACAGACTACGCTTCACAAATACCTGACCGTCCATTTTAATTGTTTAATCAAATCAGGAAGTTGCTTCAGGTTGCTGAGAAAGGAGATGCTGTAATGTCTTTTTCTCAAGAGGCTGGATCAAAGCAGATAAGATGAGCTGGTTTGGAGGCGGTTAGCAACAGCCGGATCCTGAACAGCAGTCACTAGAAGAAGAGGGTTCCGTAATTCCGCAGACATCTTTCGCGAGGCAGTCTGTTTCTTTATTTTTGAGGTGGAATCGGGTCTTGCCTGAATCGATTTCAATTTTCCCTAAAGCAAAATGACTGACATAAGGGCAAGCATACTCAAATTCTAACTCCATATCTCGTCCTGATAGAACTGGTTTGCCGTGCTCCAGAATAGCGAGAAAAGTGTTCACCCCGACACGGTGGTCTACATCGTCCGCAACCCATATCTGTAAGAGGCAGGATTCCATGGTCCGGATCGTGCCGCCACAGTCGATGAATTCCCTCGTTAGATGTCCGACCTCGGTAATGTGAAAATGCGCAGGGATAACACTTTGATCAGGGAGGATAAGCGTCAATTCGCCTGATTCCTGCTCTGCTAACTGGCTCTGAACTTCTGAAATGATCATGGAAAAGGAACCTACAGTAAAACTATAGCCCTGTCATCTTAGAAGGATCGACCCACTCCTTGAATTGTTCTTCGGTCAGGAGTTCCAGAGCCAGAGCCGCTTCTTTCAATGAGGTATTCTCAGCATGGGCCTTTTTGGCAATTTTAGCCGCGTTATCGTAGCCGATATGAGGATTCAAGGCGGTGACCAGCATCAGCGAATTTTGCAGATGTTCCTCAATTCTCGGGTGATTTGGTTCAATGCCTTGAGCACAATTTTGATCGAAGGCACGACAAGAATCACCAATCAGCCTGGCTGATTCGAGGAAGGCTTGAATCATGACCGGCTTGTAAACATTGAGTTCAAAGTGACCATTGCTGCCGCCAAAGGTAACAGTGACATCATTGCCGATGACTCTGGCACAAACCATCGTCAGCGCCTCGACCTGAGTGGGGTTCACTTTGCCCGGCATGATCGATGATCCTGGCTCATTGGCGGGAATCATAATTTCACCGATTCCAGAACGTGGGCCGGAAGCGAGGAGGCGGATATCATTGGCAATCTTATTCAAGCTGACGGCGATCTGTTTGAGGGCTCCATGTGATTCCACGATGGCGTCATGGGCCGCTAAGGATTCGAATTTGTTTGGCGCAGTGATAAAAGGGTCACCCGTCAGTTCGGCGATTTTGGCGCCGACTTTCTCGGCATATCCCTTGGGTGCATTGAGTCCAGTGCCCACTGCGGTTCCTCCCAGGGCCAGCTCACTCAAGTGCGAGAGCGTATTTCTAAGCGCCTTCAAGCCGTGATCGAGTTGCGCGACATAGCCGGAGAATTCCTGTCCCAGCGTCAGCGGCGTGGCATCCATCCAGTGGGTGCGGCCGATTTTCACCACCGACTCCATTGCCTTGGCTTTGGCATCGAGTGTGTTTCTCAGTTGCTCGATTCCCGGAATCGTTTCCTGGATTAGCATCCGGTACCCGGCAATGTGCATTGCAGTCGGAAAGGTGTCGTTTGAGGACTGTGATTTATTGACATCATCATTGGGGTGAATAAAGCGCTCTCCTTCTCCCAGCGCATTCCCCTGCAGAACATGGGCGCGATTGGCGATGACCTCATTGCTGTTCATATTGGACTGGGTTCCGGAGCCGGTCTGCCAGACCACTAGCGGGAACTGATCATCCAGTTCACCGGCTATGATCTCATCACAAACCTTGGCAATGAGTTCCGCTTTTTCCGCAGGCAGGACACCCAGCTCCTGATTGGTCAGGGCAGCCGCCTTTTTCAGAAAGCCAAACGCGTGGATAATTTCGATGGGCATGGAAGCACTCGGCCCAATCGGAAAATTTTGAATCGAACGTTGGGTTTGTGCTCCCCAGTATTTGTCAGCAGGAACCTCAAGGGTGCCCATGGTGTCTTTTTCAATCCGTGTCGTCATCCCAGCATTAAAGGGAATGAACCGTTGAAGAAAAGAAGAACCGAAAAGCGGAGCGAATTATTAGTCTTCGAGCGCGTGTTGTTGAAGAACTTCTAGATCGACGAATTCCAGGACGGCGATGTGGGTAGCCTCCAGGACCACTTGAGGTGCCACACCCGCTTCGAGCGCCTCGACCCAGCGGCCCAGACAGAGGCACCATTGATCGCCGGCGGTTAGCCCCGGGAACTGATATTCTGGAACAGCAGTTGTTAAGTCGTTTCCCTTGGATTTACTAAACTGTAAAAAATCGTCAGTCATGACTGCACAGACGGTGTGTTGTCCACGGTCTCCGGGATGAAAAACGCAATAGCCATTGCGCGTGTAGCCGGTGATGGGGTCCATACTGCAGGGAATCAGGCTTTCGCCAAAAACGTTCGTCGACATCGAGTCACAGTAAGCGAAATTTCATCTTCCGCCAAGCGCCAGTGATGAAGATTCTCATCGGAACAGGCCAGGATGTTGCTAGCGTAGCAATCTATGAGCAACGGGTCCGCTATCGACCAACGTTATGTTTGGCATCCCTTCACCCAGATGAAGGAGTGGACAGACCCTGACACCCCACCATTGATGATTGTCGGAGGGGAGGGTGCGGAACTCATTGACGAGGACGGCAATCGCTATATCGACGGCAATGCTTCCATCTGGACGAACTTACATGGTCACCGGGTTCCAGAATTAGATGAAGCGATTCAGGAGCAGCTGGGAAAAATCGCACACTGTTCATCCCTGGGAATGGCGAGCCAGCCAGCAGCGGAGTTGGCCTATGGCTTACTAAAGATGTTCTACCAGGATTCTGAGGAATCGGACTGGCAGCATCGCGTTTTCTTCTCAGATGACGGTTCCACCGCGATGGAGGCTGCTCTGAAAATGGTGCACCAGGCCCGGCAACAGCGAGGCGAAGCCAACAGGCAAACCATGATATCCCTCTCGACCGGTTATCACGGTGATACCGTCGGGGCCATGAGTATTGGTCAGAGCCCGCTCTTTCATCAGACCTATAAAGACTTGTTATTTCCGACCAAAGAGGTCATGAGACCCGCCTGTTATCGCTGCCCTTACAATCAGGCGAAGCCGGTCAAAGGCCAGGAAGCAAGGCTTTCGAGAAAATGTCATTTTGAATGTGTCGGTGAAATGAAACAGGCGATCAGCGAGGCCGGTGAAGCCGCTTCAGCCGTTGTGATGGAGCCATCCGTCCAGGGAGCCGGAGGCATGGCTATGATGCCTGAGGGCTACCTCCGGGAGGTGGCCGACCTCTGTCAACAGAATGGCCTCTGGTTGATCCTCGATGAAGTCATGACCGGATTTGGAAGAACGGGGGCTCCCTTTGCCTGTCATAAGGAAGAGGTGATACCGGACTTGCTCGCCTTAGGAAAGGGGATGACCGGAGGCTACCTGCCCATGGCAGCGACCCTTGTCCATGACCAGATCTATGAAGCATTCCTTGGGGAATATGAAGAACTAAAGACCTTCTTTCATGGTCACAGTTATAGCGGTAACCCACTGGGGGCCGCCGTCTCGAATGCAAACCTCAGACTCCTTCAGGAGCGAGGCTTCGATCAGGCAAAAGCTCTCGAAGACAACCTGCAACAACACGCGCCCCTTTTCTGGGAGCTTGACCATGTCGGTGATGTTCGACAGGAGGGGCCGATTTTAGCCATCGAGTTAGTGGAGGATTTTTCTTCCGCCCAATCTTTTCCTTTTCAAAGACGGATTGGCCATCAGGTTTGCCAGGAATGTCGGAAGCGCGGACTGCTCACCCGTCCTATCCTTGATGTGCTTGTGCTCATGCTACCCTATGCAGCCGGTGAAGAGCAGGTGGAGAGCGCGGCTTCGATCTTGCGAGAGAGTATCGAAGCGGTCTTAGGTTAAGATGGGACTTCCCTCAGCATCCCTAAAAGCGAAAGCGAAAGAGCTAGGCTTCGATGCCTGTGGAGTCGCACCTGTCGGCACACTCGGGGATTTGGAATACCTTCAGTCCTGGCTCCAGGCCGGTAAGGCAGGAGATATGGCGCCCTGGCTGGGGCGTGATCCGGAGAAACGCACGGATCCCACTACCCTCTTATCAGAGGCCCGGAGCCTCATCGTCTTAGGGCTCAACTATCATCAACCTCTACCGGAGCGCCGTTATCGAATCGCCAGCTACGCCCTCGGAAAAGACTATCACGATATCATTCCGCCTAAGCTGAAAGAAATGGATCGCTGGCTCCAAGACCAGGGAGGCCAGCAGCGTACCATGGTCGATACCTCATCCCTTCTCGAGAAGCCGGCGGCCGTCAGAGCCGGAATCGGCTGGATCGGAAAAAGCACCATGCTCCTGCACCGGCAACTCGGAACCTGGCTCTTTCTTTCAGAAATTTTGACCACGTTAGACTTTGAGAAAGATCAGGAGGAAAAAGACCATTGTGGCTCCTGTACCCGTTGTATCGATGCCTGTCCCACCGGAGCCATTGATGCGCCCTACCAACTCGACGCCTCCAAGTGTATCGCCTACCTGACTATCGAGCATAAAGGCAGTATCCCGATTGAATTTCGAAAAGCAGTCGGAGATCGCGTCTTCGGGTGTGAGGAGTGCCTCGACGTCTGCCCCTGGAACCGTTGGGCCAGAGAGACTCGGGAATCGGACCTCAAGGCCATTCCCCGTCCGGATTTAAGAGAAATGCTGGCTTGGTCCGATCAGGAATTTAGGAACACCTTTCGGGGAACCCCCATCTTCCGCCTCAAGCGCGATCGCTGGCTCCGCAATATCTGTGTCGTCCTCGGAAACATTGGCACCCAAGAAGATTTGCCCGCCCTCAAAGTGGCCTGTCTCGATGATAGTGATTTGGTTTCTGAGCACGCACGCTGGGCAGTCGATCAAATTAGAATCCGAAACGGAGAAGAGTAAATGAATCTACAGTCCGACTACGGAGCTCCAATACGGGAATCTCTTGAATCGATATTCCAAAAGCGATGAAAGCCTATAAAGAGTTATTTGCTGATCGCGTATCCGACTCATAGATCGCGACTTCCTCCGGGGAGGCATAGTCTGTTCCGATCTGTTGGTAGGTTTTGTTTTGGTTCTCACTATCCCTCCATGATGACTTCGAGGAAGTCGCTTGAGGGTTTAGGGGTTGGTTTCGGCATTTGGGGTATGGGTGTTTTTTTCATAGTTCCTTTGGGTTTTGTTTTGGTTGGTGGGCACAAAAAAACCGCCATCTTGCGAGTGGCGGTTGTGGGTTGTTTCTAAGTTACCTCGAACGTTAGTTCACATCCAGACCGCCAGACACAAGCGCTGCCACCAGCACGACAATAATGCTGTTAAAGGAGACTTTGGACTTACGGTTAATGAACATCTGCAAATAACAAAGCAGATGCGCTCGAATGATCAAGCCAAAAAGCAAATTGGGAATTGATCGAGAGTTGCGCTTAATTGAACGGCGAAGGAACCCCCCTATTCCTTCTGCGCTAGAGCTACGAATGAATGACGCCTTGTTCGTTGAGGTGGGCGATGACGAGGAGGCTGTCGCCTTTTTCGATGACGGTATCGAGTTCCGGCTGGCTGATGACTTCGTTGCCACGGTGAATGGCGACAATGAGGTAGCGATTTTCACTCAGCTTTTCACAGGCTTTGAGGGTCTTCCCAATTTGAAAGGATTCGACCTCGATCTCTTCTAATTCAAGGCCGAGATCTTCGAGGTCTCCTATGAGGGCTTTGGCTTCTTTCCGGCTCTCAAGGAAATTGCTGGCGGCGGGACGGGTGATCATTTGAGCGATGTGTTCTGCGCCGGATTGTGTCGGCATGACAATCCGGTTCGCTCCGGCCTGACTCAGTTTCTTCTTGGTGGTGATGGCTTCACCCCGGGCGATGATGTCGATTTCCGGATTGAGGTTTCTGGCGCTGAGGGTGATGAAAACATTGAGGGCGTCATTGGGAAGGACGATAGCAATGGTGCTGGCGCGCTCAACGCCGGCTTTTTGGAGGATGGTCTCATCGGTGGCATCTCCCTGGATAAACCCTATCTCCTTCTGGTTTAATGTGGAACAAAGGTCTTCAACGTCGACAATGACGACTTCTTTTCCGGCAGTGAGGAGTTCATGGACTAAGACATGGCCCACCCTTCCATAACCCACGACGATGACGTGGTTTTTCATTTGATCTATATTGGCTGTCATCTTTTTTCCCATCAGCTGATTGATTTTTGATTCTAAAAGTAATTGTACAATTCCCCCGGTGACCAGAATCAAAGAAGTGCAGCCCGTGACAATAATGAGAATGGTCCATAACTTCAATTCGGTTGTTTCAATGGGATGCACCTCGCCGTAGCCCACACCGAAGGCGGTGATGATGACCATGTAAAGAATATCGATGAAATTCCAGTCATCTAAACCAGAGTATGCAATTTCACCGAGGAGAAAGCTGATGACAAAGAGTGCGCCACCAAAACAGATGAGTCGAATTGAGCTATTCATATTTCTTTAGAGAGACAGATTCAACAGATTCAACAAAACGTTCACCAGCATGATTCATGCGCACATGCATAAATAGCAATTGAGGTGCCAGTTCCAAGCAATGCCAAATTTAAATCAGTAACCGAAAATACGGGAACCCATTTATCTACTAGGAACCACGAATAGACACCAATGGACACAAAACTAAGGCCGTGTTTTGAGCAAGCCCTCTGCGCGTAGCTACGCCGGTCAAGAGCTCGCTAACGACTGCAATGGAGTCCCGGCTAGTCATGGTGGAGGGAGTGGTATGATGTGATTGCTTGATTCGAAAATGCCTAGAGAAAAAACTGTCTCTTCTTTTGCGGTAATGTGCGATTTTTGTAACTCAGAGCTGAAGAGTGCAATCGAATGAGATAAAAGTAATTATACCAAGGAATAATCATCTTAGTCTTTCGTCCCATTATGATTAGTATTTAGGACTGGATTGGTGCGGTAGAATAGCTGTATGGGAATAGGATTTAAATGCGAAAGAGAAAAAAGAGAAAAAGGAATTAGCTATGACTGAAGAATGGACTATTGGAAGCCGGTGCCCGGATCATCAATCAGAACTCAAGTGCTTTATGGAGGGTTTGAAGAAGCGGAACCCGCATGAAACCGAATTTCAGCAGGCGGTCTTGGAAGTGGCCGAGACGATCATCCCGTTTATCGAGGAAAATACAAAGTATCGAGATGCCTACATTCTGGAGAGAATGACGGAGCCGGACCGGATTATTATTTTCCGGGTGACCTGGCAGGATGATGATGGAAATATCCGCGCGAACCGCGCCTGGCGGGTCCAATTCAATAATTCGATTGGGCCGTACAAGGGAGGGATGCGGTTTCATCCTTCTGTGGATCTAAGCATTCTGAAATTTCTTGGCTTCGAGCAGACCTTTAAGAATAGCCTGACCGGATTGCCGATGGGAGGGGCTAAAGGGGGGAGTAACTTTAATCCGAAAGGGAAGTCGGATGCGGAAGTGATGCGCTTCTGCCAATCTCTGATGGTTGAACTTCATCGGCACATCGGTGAAGACATTGATATTCCGGCTGGAGACATCGGCGTGGGAGCCAGAGAAATCAGCTACATGTTCGGGCATTATAAGCGGCTAGAGAACCGTTTTGTAGGAACCCTGACCGGGAAAGGATTGGCCTTTGGAGGCAGCCTGGTCCGAAAGGAAGCCACCGGTTACGGAGCCGTCTATTTCATGGAAAATATGCTGTCTCATCGCGGAGATGGTCTGGAAGGGAAGAAGGCGATTGTTTCCGGATCGGGCAATGTAGCGCTCTATTGTATAGAAAAACTGATCGAAAAAGGTGCTGCTGTCCTGACCGCTTCTGATTCGAGTGGGTTCATCCATGACAAGGAGGGTATCGATAGGGAGAAGCTGGACTGGCTGATCGATCTCAAAGAAAACCGCAGAGGTCGCATCAGTGAATACGCTGAGAATTTTAAGTCAGCCGAATTCCACGAGGGGCGCCCTTGGGGGGTTGAGGGAGACATCGCATTCCCATGTGCAACCCAGAATGAAGTCAGCAGTGCGGATGCAGAAGAGCTCGTGAAGAATGGTGTGATAGCGGTCGCAGAAGGGGCAAATATGCCGAGTGAAGCTGGAGCCGTTCATGTTTTTCTCGAGAATGATATTCTCTTCGGGCCCGCGAAGGCGGCGAATGCTGGAGGGGTGGCGGTCTCCGGCTTGGAGCAGAGCCAGAACTCACTGCGAGTGAGCTGGGGGCGTGAGGAAGTTGAACAGCGCTTACAGGGAATCATGAAGGACATCCATGAAAAGTGCGTTCAGTATGGCGAACGGAAGGATAAGCCGGTTGATTACAAATCGGGGGCGAATATCGCAGGTTTTGTCAAAGTCGCTGAGGCGATGCTGGCCTATGGAGCGGTCTGAAGTTTAATTCAGAGTTGAGAATTAGGAGTTAGGAATGGTTGATTCGGTATTACTGGCTGGTGCCGGTCAGTTCTTGAATGCGTTCGATGAGTTGCTCATCAGTGAAGGGTTTTTCGAGGGTGATGTCGGCACCCATTTCTTTGGCAACCTCGAGCATTTCAGAACTTTTTAATCCCATGCCTCCAGCAGAAAAGGCGATGACTTTCTGGTCAGGCTGACTGGCCTTAATTTTTTCGACTAATTCAATGCCATCGATCTCGGGCATAAAAATGTCAGTAATGACAAGGGCAAAGGGCCCTTTATCTTTGAGGACGCGGAGGGCTTCAGAACCATCGGAGGCGACGGTGGCCTGATAGCCAGCATTTACTACAGTTAAGCGCATAGATTCGCGCACAGACTCGCTGTCGTCGATGATGAGAATATGTTGCATAATAATTAAATATAGAGAAAGAGGGTTGATCAGGAAGTTATTTTTTGTTCATCGATTTCGGCACTAACCATGAGGATGAGGGCCATGGAGTCACCGGCGATGCTGCGTTGGCTGGAGGTTTCCATATGGAAAAACTCAAAGGTACCTCCCGGGCACATCAGAAGGTGGCGGACGGCTTCAATACCAATGTCCTCTCCATAGGTCGCATGAACGAGTGATCCTTGCTCAAGAAAGATGTAGCCGCATTGAGATTCGTGCGAAAGAGCGGAGGTGGAACCATCAATTTTCAATTTACCGGTTTTCCCTGACTGAATGAGGAGGTGGAGGAGATCAAGGACGCTGAGTTGGCTTAGGCTCCCCATCATATTCTGGTTCGCCATCGGGCGGGTTCGACCATCATCGAGATCCGCCGCTTCGAGTTTACGTGAATATTCGACGATGCTGTCAAGTTTACCAAAGATGGCATTCACGCTCGATTCGCGGCGGGCTAAGCCAGTAATGACCTCTTCGGCCAGGTCCCCTTTACCAGAGAGCTTGGAGCTGATCATCTCGAGGAAGGCGGTTTTTTCCTCGCGGCGCCGAGAGGTGTGAGAAACAGCTGATTTGACTGCGGCATAGAATTCATCTTCCTGAACCGGCTTTTCAAGAAAATCATGGATGCCGGCGCGGAGACCACGCTTAACGAGTTCTTTGTCACCACGTGCAGTCAGCATGAGTGCATTGAGAGCCTCGTCTCTTTGCTTGATCCAGCGAATCAAATCCAAGCCTGTGCCGCCCGGCATTTGATAATCGGTGACGACACAATCAAAACGGTCGATACCCTGATGCTCAATTAATTCACAGGCCGGCACGACATCAGTCGCCACATCAAAAGCATAGCCTTGTTCCCTGAGCAGATAGCCCACGAACTCGCACATAATGACATCATCGTCGACAATCAGAACGTGTGGAGGCACAACAAGGTCAGTCGTCCTTTTGTGTGAGAAGAGGGACTTTGCGGCCTGCCATTCATCCATCCCTGGTTTCCAGTAAAGTACTTCAGCACTTTCGTTATAGCGGCGCCATTTTTCCTGAGCTTCAACCAGGGTAAAGGGGCCTTCCTGCTTGCCCTTGAAGAAGATGAATACTTCAGGACGCATCATGGACGCAGAATCCTCGATATCAGCGATCATTTATGCAGATAACTCAGATTTAATTTTACTAAACTCGTCTTTAAAAGCGTCATATTTCAAGCGGGCTGGTTCGATGTTCCCTTCGCGTCCGGCTGTTTCAAATTCCTTAGCCATTTCAGCTAGCTGGTGGGCCTGGAAATTCCCTGCGGTACCCTTAATGGTATGAGCGATTTCAGATACTCTCTGCGGATCATCAGCCTGAATGGCGCCTTGGAGTTCTTCAACACGTTCTCCTGTTTCCTCCAGGAAGAGATCAATCAAGCGCTGTGGGAAGGGAGACTTTTTCTTTTCAGCGACAGGTGGGGCTGGAGGCGGGGTTTGATTCTCTTTTTCAGCCGCAGCCTCAGGTGCGAGTCCGGGCCTGCCTGGAATTTCAACGGTAGTGGATGGAGAGGGCTGGATGGGTGTGTCCGTTGCTTTCCCTGAGTCGGAGTGTTTCTCTGCTTCCTTCAGGGCTCTGAGCAATTCATCGTCTTCGACCGGTTTACTGACATAATCGTTCATGCCAGCTTCGAGGCACTTCTCGCGGTCCCCCTGGAGCGCATTCGCGGTCATGGCGATGATGTAAATATTCGGCTGCTTGGCTTGGGTGGCGAGATCCCGGATTTCACGAGTGGCTTCGTATCCATCGAGTTCGGGCATCTGACAATCCATCAAAATAGCATCGAATTCCTGCTCTTTGACGATGTCAACGGCCTCGCGTCCGTGTTTGGCTTCGGTAATTTTGTGGCCCCAGGCATCGAGCTGGATGCGAGCGACCTCACGGTTGACGGCGCTGTCTTCGACGAGAAGAATTTTAAGCGAACGGACATCGACACTGGTTTCCCAGGTCTCAGGCAAACCGGCTTTTTCTTGAACCTCGGCAGAGCTTGAATTCTGGTCAGCCTCAGAAGCAGAGAGGATAGGAGCTTTCTTGTCCTGACGTGCCTTAAGAATAGCTTCTTTCAGGGCGGGGGCCTGAACCGGTTTACGGAGGAGAGCGGTGAGGCGGAGTTCCCGGAGTTCATGAGGAGAGTAAGACTCTGGATCAGACGTGGTGACAATGATGGGCACATCGCTGATGGTAGGGGTGTCACGTATCCTGCGGATCAATTCTTCCCCCTTGTTCCCGGAGAGTCTTCGATTAACGATGAAGAGATCAAAGTGGTTACCCTGTTCAGCGTGTTTGGTGAGGAGTTCGTAGGCTAATTCATCTGATTCAGCTGATCTGCCCGCGACCTTCCATGGATCGAGCATTTCTTCGATAGAGCGATTCAATGCATGCGACTCATCAGCGACCAGAACGCGCATCCCCCAAAGCTCTTCTGAAACTTCGGCCGGAGGAAGATCTGGTGTCGCGTTGGCCTGTTTCGTGAAGGGGATTCGGAACCAGAAAGTAGAACCTTTACCGACCTCGCTTTCGAGGCCCATATCACCACCGAGAAGTTCGACCAGTCTTCTGGAAATGGTGAGGCCCAGCCCGGTTCCGCCAAAGCGACGGCTGGTGGAGCTGTCTGCTTGCTGGAAGGCTTCAAAGAGGCGGGATTTTTGTTCTTCCGTGATCCCTATTCCACTATCGGATACCGCAATCCGGAGGGTAGCGGTGTGTTTGTCTTCAGCTTCCTGGGTGACACGCGCACAAATTTCCCCTTTCTCGGTGAATTTAACGGCATTGGAAAGAAGGTTCAGAATAATCTGACGCAAACGTGTTGGATCGGAAATGAGCATGGTGCGGACTCCTGGATCGATCCAGCTGAAGAGCTCCACTGATTTTTCCTGAGCCCGTTCGGAGAGAAGTTGGACACACTCGTCGACGACCGTGGTGAGGTCGAAGTCAACGGATTCCAGCTCGAGCTTCCCGGCTTCGATCTTGGAGAAATCGAGAATGTCATTGAGAATGGTCAGGAGAGCATTACCGGAATTCCGCACGGTTTCGAGATAACGCTTTTGTTGCTCATTGAGCGGGGTCCGGTGAAGAATTTTTACCATCCCGAGGATACCGTTCATCGGGGTCCGGATTTCATGACTCATGTTGGCCAGGAAGGCGGACTTCATTCGGGCTGCTTCGAAAGCAATATCACGGGCCTTCGCCAGTTCTTCGTTGTTGATGGAGAGTTCGTCGGAAATGTCCTTAATCTGATCGAACTGCTGACGGCTAATTTCGTGCTGAAGGTGCATGAGCGTCCGGACGGTGATGATGCCCAGAAATTGTCCCTCACGGTCAATGAGCATGACATCATCGAAGAAGTCATGCTCTCTCATCATAGCGGCATGCAAGACTTTGTAGATTGGGGTGCCAACCATGATCCTGAAATCACGTTCGAGAATATGATTGCGGAGGGGTTTCTTCGAGAAGACCGCATAGCCCAGCCCCCACTGACTGAGGACGTTTCCGATTTTTTGTTCAGAGGCCATTCCCACCAGACGTCCGTCTTCTAGGACAGCAGCAAAGCGTGAATCCGGATTTTCACGGAAGTATTCCTGACATTCGCCCAGAGTCATTGATGCATCGAGAGTGGTCTGGTGATCAACGAGGTCGAGCCAACTGGTGGCGTTCCCATGGACGAAACGGCTGCGATCATAATCGTTGAGTTGCACGCGTGAAGTGGTCACAAGTTTGCCAGATTTGCGTGCTCCATCGTTCGAAGATGAATCAATCTTCGAATCAACAGGCGGAGCGGGTGGTGTGTCGACTTCGGGGGCCATATTCTATCGTTAAATTTACAGTGTTAACCTTTTGGACTTTGAGCTCATTATTGAAGAGCAAAATTGGCTCAATGCGAAGGTACAATATGTTACACTTTGATGACGTGTTGTGACGACTGGACAAGTCCACTTTAACACCTTATAGATGAGGGCCTATGACTACGCTTGACCAACTCAAATCGTTTACAACGGTTGTCGCAGACACAGGTGATTTTGAGGCCATGAAGGCCTTCGCACCACAGGATGCCACAACGAATCCCTCCCTCATCCTCAAAGCAGTGCAACAGGATGCCTATCGGCCCCTTTTTGAATCAGTGGTGAAGGAAAATAGCTCGCTCACTCCGACGGAGGTGATTGACCAGGTTTTGATCAAGTTTGGTCTGGAAATTCTGCAAATCATTCCGGGAAGAGTTTCGACCGAAGTAGATGCGCGCCTTTCCTTTGACGGTGAAGCGACGCTGAAGAAAGCACACGACATAATCGGACTCTACGAAAAGGCCGGGATCAGCAAGGACCGTATTTTAATTAAAATCGCTTCGACCTGGGAAGGGATTCAGGCCGCTGGTGAGTTAGAAAAGGAAGGGATCCATTGTAACCTGACGTTGTTATTTTCGTTTGGTCAGGCAGTTGCTTGTGCGGATGCAGGGATTCAACTCATTTCTCCATTTGTTGGCCGTATTTATGATTGGTATAAGGCTTCCGAAGGGAAAGAATATGCCTCAGCAGAGGATCCCGGAGTTCTTTCGGTTCAGAGAATCTATAATTACTACAAGAAGCACGGCATCAAAACGGAAGTGATGGGAGCCAGCTTCCGGAATGCAGGTCAGATTACTGAACTGGCTGGCTGTGACCTCTTGACCATCAGCCCTAATCTACTGGCGGAATTACAAGAAAGTGATGCGCCTCTGGAGAAGAAGCTCGACCCGGCGAAAGCAGCTGAGCTGGGTGATGATGAAATTCATTTTGATGAAAAGTCATTCCGTTATGAGCTCAATGAAGACGCGATGGCGACAGAAAAGCTGGCTCAGGGGATACGCACCTTTGCCGCGGATGCAGTTAAGCTTGAGAAGCTCATCGCTGATCTTCTTTGAGGTCACTTAGTTTATCGAGTGCCTTTCTTAGAAGCGAAGGGGGTGCTCCAGGGCCTGGGCATCTTTCCGCTTTAGGGGTCTCATCTTATTGGTGGGAACCCAGTCCAGACCTGCCACTGAGTGAAGCGGTCGCTCAAGCCAACACGGAGCCTGTCGATGGACTCTGCTATCATGGTGCTTCAGCCCAGTCGCGTGGAGGAGATCCGTTAGCCTCGATTAAATCCGAGCTCTACCAGTTTAGCAAACTCGGGGTAAAGCGGGTTCGATTTATCCTCGGCAAGTATGGAGTCGCTCAGTCGGACGACGCTTACCTCAAATGGGCCAGAGATCAGTTGTACGAACTGGTCGATTTAGCGAACGGATACCAGATGGATTTGGTCATTCCGCTGGGTGCCGGAATTGTCGATTCTTTAGAAATCGCCAAAGCGCTGACCAATGGTCGGGCTAAGGTTTCGGGATTGCGCTGGGCATTGACGAGTCATGAGCATTCTGAATCTTCTTTAGATCCTGATCTTCCTATTGATTTTCACATTAAACTGAATGCTGGAGGCGATCTGGACCCGGGCTGGGAACGTTTGGTTTCCCATTATTCAGCGGGTGATATCCTTTTACGTCCCGCCTCTGTGCGACAGGAGATCGACGAGAATTTGATCGAAGATGCGATTCGCAAAGTTCAGCCATGGCTTTCCTAGCCCTTATTTGCTTGTCAATAACCTGACAAAAATGGTCTGTTATCAGGAATGTTGTTTGAAAACTATCAGCCAGAGCAATTTTTTGATGAGTTGGTGGACTCCTCAGGAGAAATCCGCCCTCATTATAAGTCTCTGATTGAGCGTTTTAAACGGCTCAGTGAGTCTGAATATCAAGACAAGCAGAAGCAGGTCGATCTCTCGTTTTTGCGCATGGGTATTACCTTTACGGTTTACGGTGATGACGAGGGGACAGAGAGAATTTTCCCTTTTGATATGGTTCCCCGGATTATTCCGAATCAGGAGTGGGAAGTAATCGAGCGGGGCTTAGAGCAACGGATCCGCGCTCTGAATATGTTCCTGCATGATATTTATCATGATCAGCGTATTTTGAAGGAGGGAGTGATCCCTGCTCATTACGTTCTTTCCGGTAAGCACTTTCGCAAAGAGTTTATGGGGTTCAATGTCCCGCGTGATATTTATATCCACATTTGTGGAACCGATTTAATACGGGATGATGAGGGAAACTATCTGGTCCTGGAGGACAATGCCCGTTGCCCATCTGGAGTTTCCTATGTCATGGAAAACCGACAGGCGATGAAGAGAGCTTTCCCACACTTTTTTGAGTCAGTGGGAGTGCGTCCGGTCGATAGTTATGCAGAAGATTTATTAGCTACACTCAACCATATCGCGCCTGGCGGGAATCCTAACCCAGTCGTAGCCGTACTCACCCCCGGTCGATTTAACAGTGCTTACTATGAGCACTGTTTCCTGGCTCGTGAGATGGGAGTCGAAATTGTCGAGGGACAGGATTTGCTCGTCCGGGACAACGTGGTCTATATGCGCACCACCAGCGGACTCGAAAGGGTGGATGTTCTTTATCGCCGAATTGATGATGATTTTATCGATCCCTGTGTCTTTAGAGAAGATTCCCTTCTCGGCGTGCCCGGATTGATTAACGCCTACCGGGCGGGGACCGTGAGCCTGGCAAACTCGATCGGCACGGGTATCGCTGATGACAAGGTCATGTATTATTTCGTGCCGAGAATGATCAAGTTCTACCTGGATCAGGAACCGATCTTGAAACAAGTGGACACGTACCTGGCTTCCGAGAAAGAGGACTTAGACTACATCGTTGACCATTTGCCGGAACTGGTGGTGAAAGCGGCCAACGAAGCCGGGGGATATGGCATGCTGATGGGGCCTAAGGCGAGCCAGAAAGAGATCCAGGACTTCAAGGCGGCCATCCTCGCTAATCCGAGGAATTTTATTGCTCAGCCGGTGATCTCTCTTTCCAGGCACCCCACCTGGTGTGATCATGAATTTGAAGGCCGCCATGTCGACCTGCGTCCTTACATTCTTCATGGAGATAAAGTGAGGATCATGCCGGGAGGGCTGACACGGGTTGCGTTGGAAAAAGGTTCACTGGTGGTCAACTCTTCCCAGGGTGGCGGTAGTAAAGATACCTGGGTTCTGTACGGGGATGAATAAATCGAGATGTTAAGTCGTAATGCAGATTGTTTGCTCTGGATGAGCCGCTACGTGGAACGGGCAGAAAACATTGCCCGTATTTTAGACGTCAACTTACAACTCCTCCTCGATTATCAGCGACTGGATGCGACCCAGTTGAAAGAGCATTGGGAACCCATTATCCTCACCCTGGGGGATGAGGAATTATTTTATGATCTCTATGATCGCGCTGATAATGAAACGGTTACTCAGTTCCTGAGTTTTAATGAAGAGAATCCGAACTCGATCCTGTCTTGTATCAAAGCGGCGCGAGAAAATGCCCGCAGCGTGCGTGACCAGATCTCGGAAGAAATGTGGGAGGAGATTAATCGCCTTTATCTTTCACTTTCGGAGGCGAACCATCCGCGGCCCTGGAAGTCAGCCACATCCGAATTTTATAAAGAAATCAAACAAAGCTCCTATTTAATTCAGGGCTTAACGAATTCGACCATGCCCCATGATGAAGGGCGTGAGTTTACCCAGGTTGGGCGCTTTCTCGAACGGGCGGATAAGACGACGCGTCTGCTGGATGTGAAGTATCATATTCTATTACCTGAAGGGAACCCGGTAGGCGGAGCGGTGGATGCGGTGCAGTGGGCTGCGGTTTTGCGCTGCTGCACCGCCTTTGAAGCCTTTCAGCATGAATACAAATTCGATATCAAGCCCTGGAAGGTGGCTAATTTCCTTATTTTTGCTGACTCCTTTCCACGTTCGATCAAGTTTTGTCTGAAGATACTCGATCAATCATTAAGGAATATTTCCGGTAGTCGCTATGGCTACTTTAGCAATGATGCAGAAAAGTTGTCAGGACGCTTACTTTCTGAACTGAACTACAGCACGCTAGATGACATTTACCACCGTGGGCTGCATGAATACCTGGATACCTTACAGGCGAATCTCAACGACTTGGGGGAACTGTTCTACCAGTCCTATAATTCGGTGCCGGCAGGAGAGATCGAAGAAGAAATTGTCTACCAGCAGCAGCAAGCTCAGCAATAGAGGATTGAATTCTCCATTGCGCGGCATCTGTGCATTCGCTATCAACGGACATGCCAACATCTGTCGTTACCGGAGCAGCCGGTTTTTTAGGTTCTCATCTCAGTGATAAATTACTAGGTCAAGGTCACGAAGTGATCGGGATTGACAGCCTGCTCACGGGCAATGTCAGCAACATTGAGCATCTGGCGGGAAACTCAAACTTCAAGTTCATCCAGCAGGATGTCACCGAATACCTCTACCTTCCTGGAAAGGTTGATTTCATTTTTCATTTTGCCTCTCCTGCCAGTCCTATCGATTACCTGGAGCTTCCGATTCAGACCTTAAAAGTGGGCTCACTGGGTACCCATAAGACACTGGGACTCGCTCGGGAAAAAGGAGCAGCCTACTTAATTGCCTCTACTTCTGAATGCTACGGAGACCCCATGGAACACCCACAGAAAGAAACGTACTGGGGCAATGTGAATCCGATCGGCCCCCGCGGAGTTTATGATGAGGCCAAGCGTTTCGCAGAAGCAATGACGATGGCTTATCATCGGACCCACGGGGTGAACACCCACATTGTTCGCATCTTTAATACCTATGGGCCGAGAATGCGTTTAAAAGATGGGAGAGTGGTTCCCGCTTTTGTGGGACAGGCTCTCCGGGGTGAACCGCTGACGATCTTTGGTGATGGCTCGCAAACACGTAGCTTCTGCTTTGTTTCTGATCTCATTGAAGGAATATTTCGCCTGAGCCAGAGCGACTACCATGAGCCGGTCAACATCGGCAACCCGGTGGAGATGACGATCAAGCAGTTTGCCGAGGCGATTATTCGACACACCGGGTCAGAGAGTGAACTGGTTTTCAAAGACCTTCCTGTTGACGATCCTAAGCAGCGGAAGCCAGATATTTCTCTGGCTAAGCAGTTGCTGGATTGGGAGCCCGTCGTTCCCCTGGATGAGGGTATCCAAGAAACCATTGAGTTTTTCCGCAGTCGAGTGAATGACTAAACCTTCCCGAATTCTAAAGCAATTCATTCTGTTTTCCTGCACCGCAGGGGCACTCCAGTCTCAGGTGGCTCCCGTCTTAGAGACGGCCCCTCAGGAAGTCATCATTGAACAAGTAGCGAAAGAAGCTCCTTACCAGGGGCTGAACCTCTTTGCCAGTGTCATGGAAATGGTTCGGGAAAATTATGTGAACCCGAAAAAAACCGGCTACGAAGAACTCACGGAGTCAGCGATCGAAGGGATGTTATATTCGCTCGATCCGCATTGCGAATTTCTCGATATAGAACGCTATTCAGAAGTCAGGTCGGAGACTCAGGGCACCTTCGGAGGAGTGGGTATCTATGTCGGCGTGCAGGAAGGGGATCAATTAGTGATCACGATGCCCGTTTCAGGAGGTCCGGCTGCAAGGGCGGGCCTGATGCCGGGAGATCAAATCTTAGAAGTCGATGGCTATGGGACAAAAGGGATGTCATTACCATCACTGGTGAAACTCCTTCGTGGCCAGGAGGGAGAACTCCTGAATATGTCGATTTATCGGCCCGCCAGTCGAGAGACTCTGAACTACACGGTTCAACGTGAATTCATTAACGTTCCCTCGATTCGCAACGTGAAAATCATCGACCGAGCCAGCGGTAAGGGACCTTCTTTGGGCTATATGTGGATCGTCCAGTTTGGTGAAAAGACGGTCGAAGAATTCGATGAAGCCATAGAATCCTTGCGCGCTCAGGGAATGGATGGGCTCGTCCTCGATTTAAGAAATAATCCCGGAGGGCTACTTGATTCTGCAGTCCAGCTCGCAGGAAGGTTTGTTTCCAAAGGGCGTATCCTCGTTTCCACTGAAGGCCGGCCAGGAGATAGCGTTATTAAATATTATCGCGCAGAAGGAGAGCGCCACTACCTCGGGCTTCCTCTCGTCATTCTGGTCAATCGCCATAGTGCCAGTAGTGCGGAAATTGTTTCCGGGGCCCTGCGAGACCTTGGAAGAGCAGTCGTCATAGGAGAGAGGACGTATGGCAAAGGGTCCGTGCAGACGATCCAAGCCATTAGTCTGGGGGCAAACCAATATGCCGGGCTGCGCCTCACGACAGCCTATTACTACACCCCGAGCCGACAAAAAATTCATGGGGTTGGGATACGGCCCCACGTGACTTTACCGATTACCTTTGAAGAGGAGCGAGGTGTCTATCAGATGCAAAATGTCCATATGCTCTCTCCTGCTGAGCAGGAGGCCCTGATTGGAACGGAGGATCGCCAACTGCAAAGAGCAGCTTCCCTGCTGGAGGGAATTCTCCTATACGATCGTGCAAAGAGTCGGTTGCTGAGTCGTTCATGAAGCGCATTCTCGGTATCGAGACTTCCTGCGATGAGACATCCGTTGCGGTCGTGGAGAAGTCGGGTCAACGTCTTAATGTGCGAGCTCAGGAGATCGCATCCCAAATTGCGATTCATCAGCCCTTTGGTGGTGTGGTTCCAGAAATGGCCACCCGCCAGCACCTCATCCACTTGGAGCCCATGGCAGGGCGCATCCGGCAAGAAGTCGGTGAAATCGATCTCATCGCAGTGACTGCAGGTCCGGGACTCGCTTCTTCCCTCCTCATTGGCACCTCGTTTGCTAAAGGTCTGGCTTATGCGTTGGGAAAGCCACTCCTTCCCGTTAATCATATGGAAGGGCATCTCTACTCCGCGTTTTTATCAGAGGGAGAATCCCCCATTTTTCCTCACTTGGCTTTGATCGTGAGCGGAGGGCATACCCTCCTGGTTCATGCCCAGGGTGCTGGCGAATACCAGATCATAGGCACCACCCGCGATGATGCCGCAGGAGAAGCTTTAGATAAGGTGGCAAAATTACTCGGGCTACCCTATCCGGGAGGCCCGGAAATTGAAAAGCGTGCACGCCTGGGAAACCCTGAGGCCTTTGACTTCCCGCGCAGCATGCTCCATTCAGGTGATGGGAATTTCAGTTTTAGTGGGTTGAAGACATCAGCACGGGTTGCGATGCAAAAAAGTGGGGATCAGATCAAAGAGGAAAAGACGATCAATGATTTATGTGCTTCATTTCAAGCTGCGGTCTTCGACGTTCTCATCGGCAAAGCGCAAAAAACCATCGAGGCGCTCGGAGTAAAAATGGTCACCTTGAGTGGTGGGGTCTGCGGGAATCAGCAGCTTCGAGAACGCTTTGCATCCATGGCTGAAGCAGCTGGTTGCCAATGCCGTGTCGCGCTCCCCCCCTACACAGGTGATAATGCGGCCATGATCGCAGCGGCGGCTAGCGGCCATATCCTCCCGGAAGAGGGCGACCAGAATAACTTTGATATCCGGCCATCCTGGAAGTTAGACGAAAAAATGCTCTAAGGGCCGCCAAACTGGAGTGGGCCGGAGGAATAGGTCGTTCCGTAGGTTTTTACGAGCTGAACCGTTTGAGCAAGTCCGTTCTGAATTGATTCTTCGGAAAGATCGGAAAGAGGGTGAATGAAAGCGGACCAGAGCACATTTTCATGAATGCAATATCTGGCATCGAGCGCGCTATGGAAATTAGCTGCCATACAGAGATAAAGAGCGTCAGGGTCAAGTTCTGCCAACCCTTTGATGGGGGAAATGAATCTCATCCGGTTATTGGTTTCGTCCGTCAGGCAGATGACATTGACGCCATCAATGTTCATGGTCCAGCGACCCTCTCCACCTTCCAATTCCAGAACCGTGGCGGCCAATACCTCCCCCAGCTTTTCATTATTCATTTTTGAAGCAGGCTCATCTTTGGGGAAGATCATATTCTGAGTTTGATCAAAGCATCCGGAGAATACGAGACAACTCATCAAGCAGAACAAAATGAAGCGGAGTTTCATTGGCCGAAGGCCTTTCCCCACTCCTCTGCCTTAAGCCCGGTCAGGTGGATTTCTTTACTGATGACAAAGGGGCGTTTCACGAGATTTCCATTGGTTTGCATGAGTTCAAAAACCGCCTCTGGTTTCATCGAATCGAGCTGATCCTTGATTCCGAGGTCACGGTAATCCTGGCTGGAAGTATTCAGGAGCTTACGGATATTTCCTTCTTGGGCATTGAGCATTCTTTTTAATTCTGCATTCGAAGGTGGCGTCTCGCGGATGGGCACGTTTTGATAAGAAATGGATCTCTCATCCAGCCATTTTAAAGCATTCCTGCAGGTCGAACACTTCGCGTACGTGTAAATTTTCATTCTATGGTTTAACCACGGATCACACGGAAGAACACGGATAATTTCTCTCATCTGTCAGGCGGCGTGGAACGGCAAGTATTCAATAAGGGACGGAGTGCACTCCGTCCCTTATCAGGGCCTAAGCTAGTTTCGTGGGCGCGGTCACTGGATTAGACTAAATCATCTTTCCCCGGGGTCATTGCGAGGAGCAGTCAGGCGACGTGGCAATCCATCGTATTGCCGGTTGACTCCACGTCCGGTTCGACAGACTCAGGCTCCTCGGGTTGACCGTGTCTGGGCGTGGATGAAGGAGTGAATGACGTCCCTTGCCAAACCACGGGCACACCGTCCCTTATAAAATGCAAAAGAGTTCTCAGTTTCTCTCACTTTGCGTTAAGTTAGGGAATGGAAAAGATACTGGTTGGATTGTCCGGCGGAGTGGATAGCGCGGTTGCAGCAGGCCTCTTGGTGGAGCAGGGGCATGAGGTAACAGGCGCTTACATGAAAAACTGGATTAATGCCGACGACATTCCCGGGGAATGTCCCTGGGAGCAGGACGTGGCCGATGCCCAGCAAGTGGCTGAACACCTGGGGATTCCCTTTCGGGTCGTCGACCTGACCCGTGAATATCAGAACAAAATCGTCAACTACCTCCTCGATGGATACGAGAAGGGGATCACACCCAACCCGGACGTGATGTGTAACCGGGAGATGAAATTCGGGGTCTTCCGGACCTACGCGGAGGCGGAGGGGTTTGCCGCGGTGGCGACCGGTCATTACGCTCAGAGGCAAGTGCATGAAGATGGATCCGTTGATCTCCTCGAAGGAGCGGACCCTCATAAAGACCAAAGCTATTTCTTAGCCATGATGACCCAGGAACAACTCAGGGCGGCCCGGTTCCCGATTGGTCATTTAGAAAAGCCGGCGGTGAGAGAGAAGGCTCGTGAATTAAAGCTCCCCGTAGCAGAGAAGAAAGACAGCCAGGGGATCTGCTTTATCGGCCAGGTCAAGATGCAGGATTTTCTCCGCGCGTACGTCCCGGATCAACCGGGCAAGATCATCAATCTGGCCGGAGAGCAGGTCGGTCAGCATTCAGGACTCCATCTTTTCACCCTTGGGCAACGCAAAGGGATTGGAGTGGCTTCACCCCACCATGGAGAGGCCTACGTGGTCGTGGAAAAACGCTCAGATACGAAGGAGCTGGTCATCGCCTTAGACCGCGAGGAATCACCCGGTCTCTATGCCCGGGGCTGCCGTATCGGTCAACTGAATTGGACACGTCAGAAAATAGACTCACCCGCCACCCTCCTGGCTCGGCCGCGCTATCGGGCCAAAAAAGAAGAAGTCTATCTCAGCCCGGAAAGTGATCATCTTTCGCTTACCTTTGCCGAACCACAGCGCGCACTCGCCCCAGGCCAGATCTGTGCCTTCTACGACGACTCCACTCTGGTGGGCGGAGGTGTCTTTCAGGAAATATACGCGGAGAGCTAAGGAGAAGCCCAGCCCATCATAATGGGAGACCGATTCATGAGGGAAGGGACAGAGTGCACTCCGTCCCTCATCGATCGCGTCCCTGAGCCCGTCGAAGGGCGGCCTGTGGGGTCGTAGTTCGCTATCAGCCGAACGAAGACGGATCCAGAAAACGCCCTACCCAGCAGCTCATCACTACTCAGCTAGTAGCTGTCAGTTGCTCCAGAAAATCCCAATCCCTCCTCGTAATCTTAAGCACGATATGTGTATCTAAATATCACCATCATTTGCATGATATATCATTAGGAAGTTCCCAGAACATTGTCATTGCATTGTTGACCTAACGGTCATCGTGAACAATATACATGATTTACACAATAACTTGTTCGCTAAAAATATGAAAATCGCACTCCTCTCCGTAGCCTTACTTCTGCCGATCATTGCGATGGCTGAGCGCCCGATGAATGAACTGCCGATGTATGGAGGTCAGCACGATCCTACGGTTGAGCGGAATCCTGATTTCAGCAAGGACGTGGCAAAGCGAGGATGGAAAGCATATTACGAAGGCGACCTCGACACCGCGATCAAGAGGTTCAACCAAGCGTGGATGTTTGATCGCGAGAATCCTGAAGTTTATTGGGGGTTCGGATTGTTGATGGGACAACGCGCGTCTCAAGAGGAACCAAAAGCGAATTTGGAGCAGTCGATTCGCTTTCTGAAGATGGCGGTGGATCGAGATAAAGAGAATGGGAGGATTCTTGGGGATCTCGCTTTTTCATACACGTTGTTGGGTCACTACCTTGAGTCTAATGAAGAAAGTGGAAAGGAGAGCTTTGAGAAGGCGAGAGGGTTGTTTCCAGCAGCATTTGAACTAGTCCCCAAGTATCCCCCGATCGTTGCCAATTGGTCAGTGTTTTACTTCTACACGCAGGACTATAAGGCCGCGAAAAAGAAGGCTGACGAGGCGACCAAGATGGGATACAGGTTAAGTCCAGAATACTTGAAAGACCTTAATGACAAACTCAAATAGCGAACCAGTCGGTGCAGGCAACGGCGCTCCGCGCCGTGCCTGACCTCTACGTTGACTTACGAAAATGAAAATATCTCGCGGAGCGTTCCTCGCATCTTTGGGTGCCATTCCACTTGCAAGCATCGCGGGCGGTCTCCATATGAAATTCATGGAGCCGACATGGTTTGAAATTACAGAGAAGAACCTCAGAATCAAAAATCTCGGCACCCCTCTTAGAATCTTGCATCTGTCTGATTTTCACGCTTCACCATCCGTAAGCCTGAAGGACATTGAAACCGCAATCGATAGATCGTTGGAATTGAATGCTGATCTAGCTTTTCTCACCGGAGACTTTATCACGTGGGATCTTCCGGAACCGGCAGAATATAGTCGTATCCTCAAAAAATTATCGAGTCATATGCCGACTTTTGCCTGTATTGGTAATCATGATGGCGGAAGATGGGCGGGCTCATCCCATGGCTATAAGGATTTTTCGAAGGTATCGAACTTACTCAAATCCAGTGATATTGAATTCCTTTTCAACGAAAAGAGAGAAATTTCGATACTAGGATCAAGAATAACCGTCGCGGGGCTCGGCGACCTGTGGTCGCATGACTGCAAACCTGAGAGTATACTGAAAGAGAAAAGAGAGGAGAATACCCCTGTATTTGTTTTAAGCCACAACCCGGACTGCAAGTCCGATCTCAAAAGCTATGATTGGGATGTCATGTGTTGTGGCCACACTCATGGAGGACAGCTCGTCATCCCTTTCCTTGGATTGCGTCCGTTTTTGCCAGTAAAAGATAAATCTTTCCCAGAGGGTATCTTATCTTGGGGCGACAAACATATTCACATTACCAGAGGCATTGGCAATTTGCACGGAATGAGATTTAATTGTCGGCCCGAAATCAGTATTCTAAATGTCACCTAACAAAAGAGCCAAACAGTCGGTGGTATCAACTCCGTTCACTGCGTGATACGCCTCAACGTTCGTCCTTAAAAATACTCGGATTGCCATCTCCGTAATTCCAGCGATACTGAAACCATGCCTAAGACACGAGAATTTAATGTCGTCATCGAGCAGGATGCGGAGGGATATTTTGTTGCGTCTGTCCCTGACCTCCGGGGATGTTACACCCAAGCAAAGTCTTTAGATACCTGGATGAAGCGTATCCGTGAGGTCATTGAACTTTGTCTTGAAGATGAAAAAAACCACGGCGGGTCTTCCAGTTTCATAGGCGTCCAGCGCGTTCGAATTTAGTTATGCCTCGTTTACCCCAGCTTCGCGGGCGGGAACTCATCCGTATTCGCCGGTAGTCACCACTCCATGCGACACCCTGACGGAAGATATACCATCGTTCCTGTTCACGCTGGAGAGACTATCGGTCCAGGTCTGTTGAATAAGATTTTGAAAGACACAGAATTAGGTCGAAATGATCTCAAAAAATAAGTAGAACAAACCAGTAGAGGAAATTCTCTCGCTGCGCTCGTTCTTGCCTCACCGCTGACGCTTGATAAATATATGACATTGTTCCTATGCTTAATACTCTGCTTGGGTTCGTTGCTTTATTATCGCCAGAAAAATTTAAGTCGAGCCGAAGCAGAATTTGAACAGTTTATCGATTCCCTTAACGAAGATGTCATTGAAATCATGCCGGAACGCTCGTTAACGTTCGATGCTATTCCGAACCATATTTTTTCACAGATTCCTTCTTCATTGAGAATTGGAACAATTGACTGGTATCGGTTATACCGAGTTCAGGTAAAAAACATCAGTGGTACGAAGTATTATAGATGGTTTTACTTTGACCTATGGACAACCGCATCGCAGAAATTGAATGAGATCAAATCGAACAACAGCAGCTCATCACTACCCAGCTCGTAGCTCGTAGATGCCAGCTCTCAGCTGCTCCAGAAAATCCCAATTCCTATTCATAATCTTAAGCATGATATATCATTAGGAAGTTCCCAGAATAGTGTCATTGCATTGTTGACCTAACAGTCATCGTGAACAATATACAGGACTTACACAATGACTTGTTCGAGAGAGTAAATGAAGACCTTTAAATTCACTATTCCTGAATTCGGTCTCACGAGAGTAGAGAAAGAAGGAAAGAAGAGAATTGGAGCTCCTGTAGTCCAAGCATGGATGCTCCTACTTGGCTTGTTTTGGATGTTTAGATTCTGGGCAGTAAAAGAAGAAACCATCAGGCTTTTCACTCTCGATGTATACAGGGGCGAAGAAACGATTGACCTTATAACTGTTAGCTTGGGTAGAGATGGAATATTATATCTCGCAGCTGGGATATTCCTACTAGCTGGGTATGCTCGCGTCGTTTATCAACACACCAAAGAAACGAAGTTAGAACCAGACGACATAGTCAAGGACGAGGCTGCGCCTCATCGCGACTAGTCTCGACGTTCGCTTTAAGAATGAAAACCGTGCTTCAAGGTCTCACGTTTTTCGCTAGGCACTTTCTATTTGTCGTGTTCGCGATGATTGCGGGCTGCATTGCATGGACGATTGCCTACTCGGTTTTGCTGTGCGTTGCAATCGTCACCGATCAGGGGATCGGTGGACCGCTGGCGTTTCCGGCGGGTATTATTTGCGTGCTGGCGGCATGTGGCATCCTCGGGTGGGGAGTCTTCGCCCCGGCCTCGGCGATCGGAGAGGTGTCTCGCCGTGTATTGCGACTTCCACGCATTGCGGCTATTCCGATTGTCACCGTAGCAGCATTCCTCATCAGCTACGTGATATATTGGGTGTATATCGAATTGGTAACGACTCATCCGATGCCGTCGATGTTGACCGTGCTGAAGAACTTCGCTCTCTACCTCAGTATTCCTCTGGGCGTCTACTGGTGGGTTACCGAGGGACCAGGTGCGCTCTTCGACGCGTTAAAGAGATTGATGAGGGACGGAGTGAACTCCGTCCCTGATGATCTAAGCTAGAGGCGGGGCACTATTTTACTTCGATCAGCTCGACTTCGAAGATGAGGGTCGAGTTGGGGCCAATTTTAGGCCCGGCACCACGCGCGCCGTAAGCTAAGTCGTGAGGGACAAAGAATTTGTATTTGGATCCCGGCTTCATGAGCTGAACGCCTTCTGTCCATCCTTTGATCACACGATTGAGTGGAAAGGAGGCTGGCTGTCCTCGCTTGTAGGAGCTATCGAATTCGGTTCCATCCAGCAGGGTGCCGCGATAGTGCACCACAACGGTGTCCGTGGCGGCTGGGGAACTGGCACTGTTGTCACCTTCCTCAATCACCATGTATTGCAAACCACTCTTCGTCGTTTGGATGCCGGGCTTCTCGGCGTTTTCTTTGAGAAAATCTTTTCCTTTCATGAGGTTCTCCACAGCGGGGTTCTGAGCCTGTATGGTATGCAGACTCATCAAGGTAGCGACAAAAATGACGAAAAAATGTTTCATGTTTGTCAAACTAGCGTTCTCTTCAAAAAGGCAAGCCAATTCATGAGATGAGAGTGGGAATCTCCGTGCGGTACGCTGGGGATGAGTTAGGATTTCGGGGTGAAATTAATCAGTTGGAATGTGAATGGGATCCGGGCTTGCGTCAAAAAAGGCTTTCTGGAGTTTATTGATGCCCAAGACCCGGATGTGTTTTGTCTTCAGGAAACCAAGGCGAAACCAGAGCAGGTCGATTTAGGTCTGGATTTGACCTACCGCCATTTTTGGAACTCGGCAGAAAAAGCCGGATATTCAGGAACTGCGATATACAGTAAAGAAGAGCCGATTGAGGTTTTCAATGGATTAGGCATTCCGGAGCACGATACTGAAGGCCGGGTGATCACGGCAGAGTATCCGGATTTCTACCTGGTCACGGTCTATACGCCTAATTCGAAAGAAGAACTCAAACGCTTAGACTACAGGGAGAATGAATGGGATCCGGCCTTTCTCGAACATGTGACCGGCCTGGAAGAGCGGAAGCCGGTCATTTTTTGTGGTGATCTCAACGTGGCCCATCAGGAGATCGATATCGCCCGTCCCAAGGCGAATGAACGGACAGCTGGATTTACGATTGAAGAGAGACAGGGATTTGATCGCATGATTGAAGCGGGGTTCATCGACACCTTTCGTGAATTCGAAAAAGGCCCGGACCATTATAGCTGGTGGAGTTATCGGGCCAATGCCAGGGCGAAGAATATCGGTTGGCGGATTGATTACTTTCTCATTTCCCCTGAGTTACGTCCGCGCCTGAAGAATGCCTGGATCATGCCAGAAGTTCATGGCTCTGATCATTGTCCGGTCGGGATTGAGATCGGATAGCAGTTAGCAGTTAACAGATTGCAGATGGCAGTGAGGGGGGCGCGGGGCAGTGCTTACCAGAGAGAGTCGGGAGAATGGAATTTCCACTCTCGTTTTTTGGGGCCCGGGTCTCCTTCCAGACGCGGGGTGCTGCGAAGAGGATCGAAGACCGATTCTCCACACTCTCCTTTTGCGTCGCAGACGGCTTTCATCAGGTAACCCAGCTTTCCCTCAGGAAAGCCTTTTTGCTTAAACCAGAGTAGATAATCGAGGGGGAGGTCGATGATCAATTTCCCGTGGAACCGGCCGAACGGCATGGTCCAGGTCGTTAAGGCATCGACCCAAACCTGCTGGTCAGAAAAATCAGGAGTCTGGTCTGACGAGTTTTTCAAGAGCGATAAAATCCAACTCACTGAGCCCGGTTTTGATGCCGTGCTCGTAGATTTCCTGTGTTTGTTTTGTCAGTGAAAGGTTGAGGTCCTTTCCGGCATCGAGGGCAAGCTTAAGGTCTTTTCCCATGTGCTTCACGGAAAACTGAGGAGAGTGGTCAGTCTTGAGGAGCTTAGGTTCCTTAAGCTCAGCGAGAGGTGAGTGGGCTACGTTCTCGCGCAGGACGCCATAGAATGCTTCATGGCTAATGCCGTAGTGCTTTGCCAGATGCCAACCTTCAGTGAGGGCCTGCGAAATAGCGGCAATTTGAAGGTTCATGGACAACTTGATGGCGGCGGCGAGATGACACTTCGAAAAAGTAAAATGAGTGCGACTGAGTTGGCGTAAGTAAGGCAGCGCTTTGTCGATGAGTGCTTCCTCTCCCCCTAAAAAGAAAACCAGATCCCGCTTTTGGGCGGCGGGCTTGCTTCCGGTAAAGGGTGCTTCCAGGTAAGTGTATCCCGCAGTGGTGACCATTTGCTCAAATTCCTGTGATGCTTGAGGTGAGATCGTGCTCGATTGGATCACCATCGTTCCGGGTGCGAGTGAGGGAAGGATTTGCTCGAGGATGCTTCTGACCGCGGGCGGATCTGCGAGACAGAGGTGAATAATTTCCGCACCGGCGACGGCGTCAGAGATGGAGGATGTGAAGCCCGGTAAATCAGGTTTCGGCGTCCGGTTCCATGACCTGATCTCGTGTCCGTCCTCCTGAGCATGCTCTACCCAGATTGAACCAATAATCCCCAGTCCCAGATAACTTATTTTCATGGAGGAGAGTGTATAATGATCCTTCCCTCGATGCGATGAAAGAAGCGACTCTGGACTCAGATTCCAGTGAGATTGACCACGATTCGGCGAGTGTGGGGCGCACGGCGGTGCTCAAAGAGAAAAAGACCCTGCCAGGTTCCGAGGGTCATGCTCCCGTTTGCAATGGGGATGACTTCCGAAGTCCGGGTTAGAGCCATCCGGATGTGGCTCGTCATATCGTCCGGGCCTTCCAGCGTATGCACAAAGCCGGGTCTATCTTCCGGCACCAGATCTTCGAAGAACGTATGCAGGTCCGTCCGGGCACTGGGGTCCGCGTTTTCAAAGATGACCAGTGACGCACTGGTGTGCTGAACAAAAACGGTGGCGGTGCCAGCTTGAACTCCTGATTCGCGGACGAGGGTTTCCACATCCTGGGTTATCTCGGTGGTGCCTTTGCCTCGGGTCTGAACGGTGAAGCTCTTGGTGATGGATGTCATCCCCCTGTTTTAACCACAGCCGTCTCCGCTTTCAAGCTACACCGGGCCAAGGAGTGCACAGGGATATTTTTACAGGGAGGTTGGGAGAAGTGGAGGGGGCTTAATTTGGCATTGGCCTGGGCCAGACCCAGTCAGGTGCAGTGCGCTCACGGTAGCCAGTCTCTCCGTCCTTTCTGGGGACGACGTGGCCTCCATCATCGACCCCATTTTCTCCACGGCTGTACAGCACGTATCCTCTTTCAGGATCCAGGCGGTAGATCATGGGTTCATTCGTTACAGGATCGATAAGGTCTAGGGGCCTAATATTTTCTAACAGACTAAGTTTATCTGGATAGTTGCCATGAATAAGATGATATCCTTCTAATGCTAAAGCAGTGCGTAATTGTCGATAGTTAGGCTCCATGTGCATAAATCTTTTCATAGATTGCAAAACCGCAGGACAAGCTGTTAGAGAATAAATCATCTGGATTCGTTGTAGGACAGTGGCGTTCGTAAAGAGCTTTTCAGTCTGGATCAAGTTGCGCTGAAATTTTGTAGTCGCACTTGGATCTGTGGAAGCAGCGCGCGCGGATTTTTCTAAATTCCACATGAGCTGCTGGTAATTAGCCATATCTCCATCCAACAGAAATGGCCTATAAACGATTGT
>JBCBYL010000163.1:0-4259 GCA_039815855.1 Verrucomicrobiota bacterium | reverse complement strand
CTGATTGGCCATAATGCTGGAGTAATTCTATAAATGGAAATTCGAGAGGATTCACAATACGTTTCTGTTAAGCTTATCTAACTATACTAGTAGTAGAATTGAAGTAAAGTATTCTTAAATAGAAATACTAACATTTACAACTAAGTATAAGAATAAATAATATTCGTTGAACTTAAGAAAGGTTAGGTAAGCTTAACAGAAACGTATTGTGAATCCTCTCGAATTTCCATTTATAGAATTACTCCAGCATTATGGCCAATCAGGCCGGACCGGTGCATTTACGCTCCAATCTCGTAACAAAGATCAGGGAACCGTCTTCCTCATGTCAGGCTTCATTGCCTTTGCCTCTACTGGCAAGTTAGAAGGAGAACATGCCGTTTATGAAATTCTAGCTTGGGATAACCCGAAATATACATGGGAAGAGGGCAAATCACCTCCTGAAACGATCATGAGTGGCCCCGTGGAAGAACTGGTCGTTAAATCCATTAATGCTAAGGCATCAGGAGAGCTCGAGACCATCCGCCGTGAGCATTCGGTTTATGACAAAACCAGAGCGATTAACGCCGTCGGGCACTACCGTGTCACATTCGAAATTTTTGGTGGTGAAATCGAACCTTTTGAATACGAAATGATTTCTCGTCAGTTAAGAGTAGGTCGCCAACCGGATAATGACCTCGTTCTCAGTGACGGATCTATCTCCAGAAAACATGCTCTCATGATTCTCAATAAAAATTCCATTCTCGTCCGTGATCTTGGGTCCATGAATGGCGTTAAAATTGACGGGCAGCCCCTGGCTCAGGGCATCGCTAGAAATGGTCAGCTCATCAGCATCGGAGAAGTCAGTTTAAAAGTTCACTTCAGCCCTGTGACCAACCCAGCCGCGGTTGGAACCATGGCCAAGACTCAGTAAGATTCTTTCTTAGACGACGCTTTCGCCCTCAGCCTTTATCAAGGCCTTCAGACGCTTAGTTCTGCTTTGATCTCCGGCCATCTTTCACTTGGAATAGAAGCACCCAGGACCTGTACAATTTCCGCCCCCATCACCGAACCGAATGCTCCGCATTCCGCTAGCGAACGATCATTGAGCCATCCATGTAAAAATCCGGATGCCCATAAGTCTCCCGCCCCCGTCGTATCAATGGCATTCTCAACGACTCTTGGCTCGACCCGGTGAACTTGTCCCCCGGAGGCAATGAGCGCGCCTTCCTTGCCTAATTTAACTGCTGCGATCTGGACCTGCTCAGCTAGAGCGAGAGCCATCTTTTCATAATCCGTGTCCGCATCATCACCAAAATAAGCTCGAGCCTCATCTTCGTTGGCGAAGACGATATCGACATAGTCTGAAAGTAATTCCTTCAACATCGACCCCGCAGCTCCGACCACTTCAAACGAAGCCAAATCCAGACTAATCAGGCAACCCGCTTCTTTGGCCGATTCCAGCACGTGCCGGGTCAGCTCTTGATTAAAGAGCAGATATCCTTCGACATGGGCGATACGCACGCCTTTGAAGTCTTCGACCGAGATATCATCCACGGTCAAATTCGCTGCTGCACCTAGAAAGGTGCGCATCGTGCGTTCGGAGTCTGGTGTGATCATAGAGAGGCACTTCGCGTTAGGCGATTGATCTACCTTGAAACGAGTGTCATCACCACCCGCATCTAACAGGGCCTGTCGGTAATAGTGACCATGCTCATCGTTCCCCAGTTTACCCAGAATAGAAACAGAATGACCCAGTGTCGCCAGGGCAAATATCGTATTCCCGGCCGAACCACCGGAGACCAGTGCAGGAGTTTGTCCAGAGTCTGCGATCACGCCTTCAATGGTTTCTGCATCCACCATTTCCATCCCGCCTTTCGCTCCGTCAATTTGTTCAATAAAGCTCTCTTCTACATGGATGAGCGCGTCCACAATCGGAGAACCCAAGCCAAGTACCTCAATGGTTTTTTCAGTCTGATCAATCATCATTAAAATAAAGGTGGTGTGTGATTATCGTCATCCGCCTCGCTGCTGTCCATGAAATCATCACTCCTGTCATCTGCAGACGCAAACTGATGCTCATGAGCCCAATCGGTTGCACACTGGCCCGGTGGTATTTTCTCAAAAAAAGCATCCGCTAAGCGCTCAGGAGAAATGTCAGGACATTGTGAGTGCTCTGAACCACGCAGAATTCTCAGGGCACGGTCAGCGGCAATTTCATAACTGACCAGTGTTTTCGGAAATAAAGAATCGGACATAGTAGAATCAATCTGCGGTCCCGGGCGGATTCGAACCGCCGACCCACAGTTTAGGAAACTGTTGCTCTATCCTACTGAGCTACGGGACCAACTCCTTTAAGTTGCCCCACCCACTCCCCTGAATCAAGTCGCGACACGGCCCTCTTTCTCATCACTGAATTTCTCAGGGAATTCAGAGCGCATCGCTAAATAAATTTCACGGCTCACCCAGGCATCCGTCGCCGCATAGCGGATCTGTTCCGCCGTCAACTCCTGTCGCGCCCAGTTACTGACCTGCGCTTTTTTTGAAATGCGAAACCCTAACAGCATCCCGCAGAGATTTCTTAAGCCTGTTTTCTCGAATTGCAATGAACTGGCAATCGAGGCGGAGTCCACAAATCCCCTCGGCTCAAATTCTCTAATCCCCTTTAAATCACTTAAATCACGGGAAAGCGCAATACCAGTCTTCACCACCCCTTCTTGTTCCATCAGCTCAAAAAGCGGGTCGATGACTTCACACTGTTTGATTTGAAAAAGATAGACGGATTGCTTCCCGGCCAACTGCACCAGACTAGGCAGATAATGCTGCCCCTTCTTAAAAGTAGGTCTTGTTTCTGTATCAAATCCCAGGACACTCGATCCTTTCAAGTCTTCCACGGCGGCATGAATTTCCTCTTCTTTACAAGGGAGTGAAACCGGTCCTGAATAAGACTTCATAGGTAAGGCTTGTAGTTCCTCACGGCTGATGCTTCGTTTATTAAAGATCATGAACAGTCTGATTTTTCCCCATCATGCCAAAAGCGCAATCCTTATTGGACTCCTCCTTACCTTACAGATCACAGCATCCGCTCAATACGAAACCCAGCCTTCTAAGGAATTAGTCCGTCTGGATAAAGCCATCCCTGGTATCCTCATTGACCTCCGCTACGCCACCGACCGAAATATCACAGGCAGCCCCTTCTACCCCTCTGGTGTGGCCTGGCTCCGTCCTGAAGCCGCTAAGAAACTGGCCCGCGTCCAGAAGGACCTGAAGAAGTTTAAACTCCAACTCATCATCTGGGATGCCTGGCGCCCCCCCTGGGCTCAGGAAATTCTCTGGAATGCCTTCCCGGATGCCGAATTCGTCGCCCCGCCCAGTAAAATCTCCCGACACGCCCGCGGTACCACAGTTGACATCGGCCTTGCCGATCTCGAAGGAAATCTCGCCGCCACCCCGACCGACTTCGATACCTTCAGCAAAAAAGCCGACCACCACCTCGAAGACGTCTCCCAACCCGCTCGCAAAAACACTGAAGTCCTCCGTGCCTTGATGTTCAAGCACGGCTTCAGCGGAGTCCCCGCAGAATGGTGGCACTACGACCTCCGTGATTGGCGAAAATACGACATCATCCACGGAGAAGCCCCCAAAGCCGCCCAACCCTAATTCCCTCTTCTTAAGTTCCTGATTTCTTGAGTTCAAAAATTAAATGACCTTCGCGTTCTTGGCGCACTTTGCGCGAGAATTCCTAATTCTGCCTTCTTCATTCTTCCTTCCTACTTCATAAGTTCCTGATTCCCTGAGTTCCAAATAAAATACCCTTCGCGCCCTTAGCGTTCATAGCCCCAGAACTCCCCGAAGCCGGTTTTTTTTCTAATAATTTTGAAACTTTCTTCCACCTCCAGAGTTCAATTACCCAGACAGGAAATTGTAACTGAACCAAAGGAAAAAATATGAAAACAGTATTTGCACTCATCGCCATCGCCGTTCTTGGAACAGGCCTAGGAATCGCCCAGCCAACGGGTGGTGGACAAAAGAAAAACTTCGCTGAGATGCGTGATAAGATGAAAGAGCGCCGTGAGGAAATGGCAACTAAGCTCAACCTCTCTGAAGATCAGAAAGCTCAAATGGATGCCTTCCGTGAAAGCCAGAAAGAAAAAATGCAGGCCTCAGGCTACAGTCGTGAAGACCTGAAAAATATGAGTAAAGAGGAACGCCAGGCCCTCATGATGAGCATGAAAGAAGAGCGTGATGCCTTCATGCAAACCGTCCTCAGCCCCGACCAGTTG
>JBCBYL010000064.1:0-13545 GCA_039815855.1 Verrucomicrobiota bacterium | reverse complement strand
TGTCAGTAGCAACTGCTTTAAGACTAATTGTGCCCGCAGGTGCTGAAGTCCAGTCGAAGTTAAAAGGAGGTGATGACAATTCGGTAATCACCTCTTCAGTGCCCTCACGAATCGAGATCAAGGTCACCGTGTTAACATCACCATCAATATCAGCCGCAGAAATTTGAACAGGCACGATGTCACCCAGTTCAAACTGGTCACCTTCTTGAGGACCTAGAAATGAAACCGTAGGTAGATCATTGATTTGGAGCACCGTTATGAGAACTGTTGCCGTATTGCTGTCCTCTGTTCCATCATTCACAAGGAATGTAAATTGATCATTACCTGCGAAATTAGCTTCCGGAGAATAGATGAATTCAGGTCCTGAACCTGATAAGGCTCCGTTCGACGGGGGTTCAACAATTTCAAAAATGAGGCTATCTCCATCAAGATCTTCCCCTTCAAGGGTAATGGTGAAAGGAGTATCCTCATTTCCTGAAACGGAAAAGCCTTCAGTAGTCGGTGGATCATTCTCTGCGACGACTGTAATGACAACAGATGCACTTTCGCTACTCAGAAGTCCATCACTGGCCTGAAAAGTAAAGGTATCTGTTCCATTGAAATTGGCTGCAGGTGTATAAACCAAATCTGGAGCAGTGCCTGAGAGCGATCCTGAACCTGGCCCTGAAATGATTTGGTAGATTAAACTATCTTCATCGATATCATTCGCGATCAGCGTAATGTCCACTGCCTCGTCTTCGTTTGTCTCAATGGAGATCGCTTCGCTTACTGGCTCATCATTGACTGGATTCACGGTGATCGAAATTGTAGCGGTGTCACTATCGAGCTCACCGTCATTGGCCTGATAAGTAAATGAATCTGGCCCAAAGTAGTTGGCATTAGGTGTGTAGGTAAGGTTGGGAGGGCTACCAGACAGAACCCCGAACTCAGGGGCAGTCGTAACGCTGTAACTCAGGGCCTCGCCCTCGATATCAGAGGCCTGCAAGCTCAAAGGGAGTTCAGTATCCTCATCTGTGCTTAAATCCTGATTTTCTGCAACGGGAGCATCATTGATCGGATTGATAGTGATTTGCACTAAGGCGGGAGCACTCTCCTCTGTTCCGTCGCTGGCTGTGAATGTGAATTGATCCTCTCCGAAGAAATTTTCATCCGGGGTGTAAATCAAATTGGGTGCGGTACCACTCAGGGCTCCGTTCTCTGGTGCATCGGTAATCGAATAGGTTAGGGTCTCGTCGTCGGTATCCGTGGCAATCAGCGTCAGGTGAACAGGGGCATCTTCATCTGTGCTGAGACTCTGGCCTTGGGCAAGGGGCAGGTCGTTAATGTCTGTTACGGTGATGAAGACGGTAGCAAGATTACTCTCTGCAGAACCATCGTTAACCAGATAGGTAATGGTATCACTACCACTAAATTCAGCGTTCGGGGTGTAAGTGAGGTTAGGTGCTAAGCCGCTAAGTGAACCTGATGAAGGCTCAGAAACGATCGTAAAAGAAAGTGCACTCGAATCATCCAGGTCAACATCGGACCCAAGTAAAATGATTTCTACGGGAGTGTCCTCATCTGTTTCTACCGTAATGTCTTCAGCAGTTGGCAAATCATTTACTGGAGATACTTCGATGATGACGGTGGCGATGTTGCTATCGAGTTCACCGTCGTTGACAGAGTAAGTAAAAGTGTCTTCACCATTAAAATTTTCTTCGGGAGTGTAAGTGAGGTTAGGTGCGGTGCCAGATAGGGTTCCATGAGCCGGATCAGTGAGAATCGTATACGAAAGCGGACTATCCTCTACATCGACTGCACTTAAAGAAAAGGGGATGGCAACATCTTCGTCGGTGACGAGGGCCAGGTCATCGGCAACAGGTGCGTCATTGACCGCGTTGACCGTTATTTCCAGAGGAACCTCAGTAAAGAGCCCGCCCGTGTCCTCCACTCTTAGCAGGAGAGTCGACTGCCCGTTCTTATTTTCTCCAAACTCAAGTAGAAGCGTTCCTGCTACGCTATCAGGAACTCCAGAAACCAGCTCTTGATTCGAGTTAGAAAGGATTGAGTACGTCAGTTCTGAATCGGCATCCTCTTCATCACTAAAGGCAGCAAAGAGATCGATGACCAACGGCTCAGAATCCTCAGCGACCATCACCGGATCCAAGCTTCCGGTTGGAGGTGTATTCTCATCATCCAAATCCGTGCTCTCCCATTTAATGAGCCCCTGACTATTGAGAGATAAATCCTTGATGGCCGCGAAGCCACAGAGGGAACACTGTGAATTCACGCTAAGCCTACTATTGGGGGCGACCAGTCGGCCATAAAGATGGGAAGCACTGTTCAGACTGATACTGCCACGCTGGACATACAGAACGAGCCATTCCGGATGGTCAGGATTTCCGAAAACCGTTTGCGAGTTGAGATTGAAACCCTGATTGATTCTTATCTCAACCGGTCCCAGAATTTCCAGCGTAGATCGGCTATTTAGAGTGAGTCGGTTAAAGCTGTAGATCGCGCGTTCAGTTGCCCCCTCCGTCCCAAGGATAAATCCGGTATTGGAATTAGCAGAAAAGTTCCCATAGGCCCCTGGAGGAACGATCCGTTTCCCGGCATTGGAATTAAGAGTGAGATTACGGAGGGTGGCAAAGTCACCCGGCTGTTGACTGGCATTATTGAGGTTGACGTTCCGATTTCCCTGAGCGGGGAAAGGGGGAAGCGCCTCAGGCAAAGGAATGGCATCTGTCCGGTTCCTTAAAAACTCCAAACTGGAATTCGAATTGAGTGTGAGCCGGTGGTTGGTAGGATTGGAATTTCCCTCACCTTCAATCACTCCCTGAAACTCGGGCTGTCCGTTCTGCCGAACCGTAGGGGTGCCTGGCATGTAAAGGTCACCAAGAATCGTGGCATTGGAATTGAGCGTGGTATTTCTGGGCTGATTCTGGAGAACGGAACCTTCAATGACGGCCTGTGAGTTGACGTTAAATCCGTTTTCAATGTGAACGGCGACGGGAACTATCCCAACCGGTTCAGAACCGAAAGCAGAGAACGACAGATGAAATAAAACCAGCAGAAACAGCCGTGTAAATGGACACTTGACCTGCGGTTGGTTGTTGAGAAGCACGATCAGGTACTAGAAAGGTTCAATCGCTGAGTCACTCTAACAATTGTTAAGATTCAATGGCATTACTAGATTTTTTAGTAAAAACACTAAATCTAACTAGAAGCGCTTCAACTTATCCAACGATCTATCTTGAGAAAGGAGGTGTAGAAGGCGAACGTGGTGGTCTGTGGTTGGAGACTAGGCGTATTTCGCGGATTGTTCGTCTGCGTGGTAGGATGATCTGACGAGTGGGCCTGATTCGACGACTCCGAAGCCGAGGCTAAGTCCGCGTTCTCTCCAGTAGTCAAATTCCTCAGGGGTCACCCACCGATTGATAGCGAGGTGCTTAGGAGTAGGGCGGAGGTATTGACCTAAAGTGAGAATATCAACCTGATACTGAGCTACTTCCTGTAAGGTCTCGTCGATCTCCTCAGGAGTTTCACCAATACCCAGCATCATGCCTGTCTTGGTGATAAAGCCTCTCTTCTTTGCATGATGCAGAAGATCTAAGCTTCTTTGGTATTGAGCCCTGGAGCGTACGGGACGCTGCAGTCGCTTGATCGTCTCTAAATTATGGTTAAGGATATCCGGCTTGGCATCGAGGACGGTATCTAAATGGGTCCAGTCCCCCTGGAAATCAGGGATGAGGACCTCGATTTTAGTCCCCGGGTTCTCATTGCGGACACAACGAATGGTGCGGGCCCAAATTTCTGCTCCGCCATCTGCTAATTCATCACGGGCGACAGAGGTCAGCACACAGTGCTTGAGGTTCATGCGCTTGACGGCTTCGGCGACGCGTGGTGGCTCGCCAACATCGAGCTCAGTCGGGCGTCCGGTATTCACGGCACAAAAACTACACGCTCTGGTGCAGACATCCCCGAGGATCATAATCGTGGCGGTGCCACGGCTCCAGCATTCGCCCAAGTTCGGGCACTGTGCGGACTGACAAACGGTATGTAAGGATTTGTCTTGAATGAGTTCGCTAACGGCTTTGTAGCCTGGACCGCCAGGTATTTTTGCACGTAACCAACGCGGCTTCTTGTCCAAAGGATGTTCTGCAGACATTGCTGCAAAATCACTCACTTTATATTCTTGTAGAAGTCCCACGGCGAAATAATTAGATATGAATCGGTTCTCCGGCCCCTGCCAGAGCTGCCTCCATGACCATCTCACTTAAGGTTGGGTGCGCATGAATCGTATTGGCAATTTCATCAATAGTGGCTTCGAGGGTGATGGCCAGACACATTTCTGCGATCAGCTCTGTCGCCTCGTGACCGACAATGTGTGCTCCTAAAATTTCACCATGTGGATCTCCAATGATGAGTTTTACAAATCCATCCGGCTCGCCTGAGGCGACTGCTTTTCCACTGGCTCGGTAAGGGAACTTGCCGATCTTGAATTTCTCGCCTTTTTCTTTGGCTTTCCTCTCCGTCATGCCCACGCTGGCGACTTGAGGCTGGCAGTAGGTGCATCCGGGGAAGATCTCGACCTGCTTAGGTTGTTTCCCTTCCATGAACATGCCTTCCACGGCTTCAATGGCCTCATGGGAAGCTACATGCGCTAGCCAGGGTGGCCCAATGATATCACCAGCAGCATAAATCCCTTTTACGGAAGACTGATAGCGGTCGTTGGTCTTCACGTAGCCTTTGACCAGGTCCAGATTGACGCCTTCCTCGAGGACACCTTCTAAGTTGGCCACAACTCCGATCGCGACTAAAACGGCATCGACTTCCATCTCTTTAGCCTGCTTTCCGCCAAGCTTCACTTTGACGCCCTTTTTGGTGACTTCGGTTTTCTCGACCTTGGTCTCTGTCAAAACTTCAATCCCCTGTTTAACAAACGAGCGCTCCAGGGTCTCTGCGACTTCATGATCTTCAACCGGTAAAATCTGAGGCATCATTTCGACCAGGGTCACCTTCGTTCCCATGGTGTTAAAGAAGTAGGCAAACTCGACTCCGATTGCCCCGGCTCCAATGACGAGCAAACTCTTAGGCTGCTTACGGTTTGAAAGTGCTTCGCGGCTGGTCATGACTTTTACGCCATCGACAGGGAGATCCGGAATCCGGCGAGCTGTGGTTCCGGTTGAGAGTAAGATGTTCGATGTTTCCAGCAGTTCTTCTGAGCCATCCTCTTTTTTGACGCGGATTTTTTTGTCTTTGGTCACGCTTCCTTTACCGATGTAAAGGTCAACTTTTTTTGATTTAAAGAGAAATTCAATCCCTTTAGCCATCCGGTCTGCGACACCACGGCTCCGGTCCATGACTTTACCAAAGTCATGTTTAATCTCACCGGTTTCAAAACCGAACTCTTCAGCGCGGTGCATCAATTCATAGAGTTCTGCATTTTTGAGCAATGACTTGGTTGGGATACAACCCCAGTTCAGACAGGTGCCACCAGCACGTTCCATCTCGACACAGGCTACTTTTTTACCCAGTTGAGAAGCCCGTATTGCACCGACATACCCAGCTGGTCCGCCGCCAATGATAATGAGATCGTATTTCGCCATAAGTGATAAAGGTAGTCGCAGTCGTGTAGATTACAACAGGAGGATCGATGGGCTCTCGAGCAGACGCTTCACTTCGCGCAAATAGAGAGCGGCATCCGCGCCATCCACTACCCGGTGATCTGCGGAGAGGGTTAAATTCATTCGGTGGCCAATAACGATTTCATCCTCACTATTCACCACCGGCTTTTTGACGATATTCGCCACCGCGAGGATGGCTGCCTGTGGCGGATTGATGATGGCAGAAAAACGATCCACCCCATAGGGACCACCTAAGTTCGATATCGTAAATGTCCCGCCCGTGAATTCATCCGGCTTGAGCTTGCCCTCTTTCGCCTTAGCGATGAGTTGCTTTGCTTCCTGACTGATTTGGACCACATTTTTGTTTTGTGCCTCGCGAATGATCGGTGTGATCAGGCCATCCGGGATGGCCACCCCGAATGCGAGTTGAACATCAGCAAACTGGCGAATGGTCTCTCCCTCCCAGGAGGCATTTACGGAAGGTTGCGCGCGCATGGCCATGGCCGCCGCCTTCATGACAAAATCATTGAAGCTCAGCTTCGCTGGCTGTGGCAGTTTACTGAGTTCGTCATTGATGGGGCCACGCATGGCTACCATCGGATCGGCATCCACCTCCACCTCGACGTAGAAGTGTGGAAATTCGGTTTTACTTTGGACCAGGCGCTTCGCAATGGTTTTGCGCATGTTACTAACCTTAGTCGACTGCTCTACCGCGATAGGTCCGACAGGAAGAACACTTCCCCCCATACCGGCTGCAGAACCATGCTCAGCAAAACTGAGGACATCATCTTTGACAATGCGACCACCGGGGCCGGTGCCACGCAGTCCAACCAGAGAAATGCCTTTTTCCTGGGCAATCTTTTTCGCCAGTGGGGAAGCTTTGACACGTGCGCCATCACTGTTCGCCGCCGGAGCGGGGGCCGTGCTGAGGGTGTGGACCGGCTTTTCAATCTCAGCATCCTTCTGCTGTTCTTTTTCAGTCTGAGATTCAGCAGGGGCGCTTTCTTTTTTCTCTGAAGAATCCGCCTTGGGCTCCGGTGCGCCTTTTTTCAATTCTTCTAAATTAACTTCTTCGCCTGCCTCACCGACCACTGCGATCGGTTGCTTACAGGGAACACTGTCACCCTCTTCTGCGATAATCGCCAGCAGGACGCCATCCTCAAAATTTTCCAGATCCATGGTCGCCTTATCGGTTTCGATCTCGGCAATCACGTCTCCACTCGCTACTTCGTCACCGACTTTTCGCAGCCATTTCACGACCGTGCCCTCGGTCATGGTATCACTTAGTTTGGGCATTTCTATCACTTCAGCCATAAATTGATTTCTTTCTAAAGGTTCAGCGTAGGAACATACCGCTGATCAACAACCCATTTTTAACCCATGGTGATGGCCGCTTTGACAATGCGGTCCACATTGGGGATCTGAATTTTCTCGAGCGGATCTGAATAGATGGCCGGAGCATCGATCGCGGACACCCTCCGGATCGGAGCGTCCAGATCATCAAACGCTTTCTCTTGAATCATGTGGGAAATTTGAGCATCGACTCCGCAAAAGGGCTTATTCTCTTCCACGAGGAGGGCACGGTGGGTTTTGCGCACGGAAGTAAGAATGGTTTCCTCATCAAGAGGGCGAATCGAGCGCAGATCCACGACCTCGACAGAAAGGTCATGCTCAGTCTCCAGCACCTCAGCCGCCTTGAGCGCGATCAGAACACAGCGACCATGAGAGACAATCGTTAAATCTGTTCCGCTCCGCTTGACTTCAGCTTTCCCAAGCGGAATCAGGTATTCCTCCTCAGGAACATCCCAGGATTCACCATAGAGAAGTGTGTTCTCCAGAAAATAGACCGGATCGTTATCACGGATCGCAGTCTTCATGAGACCTTTCGCATCTTTCGCGGTGGAAGGACAGACTACTTTTAATCCGGGAACATTCGCCAGCCAGTTTTCAGGAGTGTGGGAATGCGTTGCTCCTACGTTCGTGCCACCATTCGCTGGCCCTCTGACCACGATAGGACAATGAATCTGGCCACCTGACATGTAACGGATCGTGGCGGCATTGTTGACCATCTGATCCCAGGCAACGTAGGCAAAGCTAAAAAACATCAGTTCCATGACCGGGCGCAGGCCGAGCATGGAAGCACCGACACCCATGCCAATAAAGCCGGCCTCACTAATGGGAGCATCGACCAGCCGCTTGTCACCATACTTGGCGTGCATTCCTTCGGTCACTTTGTAAGCGCCATTGTATTCAGCGACTTCTTCTCCAATGATGACGACGTTCTCGTCTCTTTCGATTTCTTCGCTCATTGCTTCACGAAGCGCTTCGCGGTATGTCAGTGTAGCCATAGGTATTCGTTCTAAGAATTAAAGTTGGATATCATCGTTAAAGAAAATCCGGCCTTCAGAAACTTTCTGGTCTGGATTGTCCTCTTCCCAGTAAATATCTTCGGTAATCGTCTCCGGCTCAGGATAAGGACTTTCTTCAGCAAATTTCGTGGCATCACTCGCTTCCTGCTTCGCCGCTTTATCGATTTCCTTGACCTCATCCTCGGTCACAACCCCATCCGCAATCAATTTGGCACGGAGCAGGTTAATCGGATCTTTGGTCTCTTTGTAATTCTCGATTTCTTCTTTGGCCCGGTATTTCTTAGCATTCGCGTCAGCGACCGAATGGCCCTGATAGCGGTAAGTATCGATTTCTAAGAGGGTGGGCTTGGATTCATTGTGGGCACGATCAATCGCCTCTTTGACTTTAGCCCGCACCTCAAAAAGATCGTGGCCAAAGCAGACATCCCAATCCATATCGTACCCTTCAGCCCGCTTCGCCAGGCAATCCTGATAAGCAGAAGAACGTTTCTGACTCGTTCCCATGGAATATCCATTGTTCTCAATGATATAAACAACCGGCAAATCCCATAGAGCGGCCAGGTTTAAGGATTCGTGAAATGGTCCCTGGTTCACTGCTCCATCACCGAGATAACAAAGGCATGAACCCTTGATACCTTTATATTTCAACGCATAAGCGATACCGGCACCCAGAGGAGTCTGGCCACCGACAATTCCATGACCTCCCCAGAAATTTTTGTCGGGAGCAAAATAATGCATCGATCCTCCCTTACCACGGGAACATCCTGTTGCCTTACCGTAAAGTTCCGCCATGCATTCGTTCATGTTCATCCCCACGGCTAACCCATGTCCATGATCACGATAGGCTGTGATTAAATGATCATTTTCACCGCAGACAGACACAGACCCGACTGCGATCGCTTCTTGGCCAATGTAAAGATGGAGAAACCCGCCAATATTCCCCTGCTGGTAAGCACGCAGTGAGCGCTCCTCAAAGCGGCGAATTCGGATCATGTCGCGCAGATAGCTAACTAGGGACTCTTTATCCAAGTTTTGGTTGATAGGGGCATCATTGTAACGCCCCATCAAGGAGGCATCGTTCTTCACGCCTGACTTCTCTTTCTTTTTCGCTTCCGCTGTTGCCATAAATTAACCTTTCATTAGTGACCATGCTATTCAATCAAGGTCGACTGATCTCTTCCAATCAATTCTGTTGCCCAAACTAACTAGCACCAGTCCAGATAATGGAAAGCAGAAGATTGGCCAACTCCCGCTTTTTATTCCTTTGATTACTAGTAATTTACACCGGATCGATGGTGAGTTAGAAGTGAATACCCTCCTAATCCCTTAATCTTTATCGATAAAGCTTACTCAGAACCGCGCTCAAGCTCAATTTCCTCACCATCTAACCTTAAAAGATAGGTAGGACAAGCTGGAATTTTACTGAGAAAAACCTTTCCGTAGCCCTTGGTCAGAAGACGCGGATCAAGCAGGCCAATTTGGCCTCGGTCTTTTTGCGATCTGATGAGTCTGCCGATACCCTGACGAAATTTCAGCACCGCTTCCGGGAGGGTATAATCAAAGAAGGGCTTACCGCCCTGAGCTTCAATGTTCTCTAACTTCGCGGCGACGAGTGGGTGGTCAGGAACGGCAAAGGGAAGTTTGGTTAAGATCACATTGCGCAGGGCTTCCCCAGGGACGTCGACCCCCTGCCAAAAGCTGTCGGTGCCAAAGAGGACTGCACCTTCTGTCCGTTTAAATTCATCGAGGAGGCGTCTCCGGGATTGCCCACCGCCCTGTTCGAATAAGGTCATCCCCTCTTGCTCGAGATCGGTTCGGAGACGATCGGCCATCCGGCGCAATAAGCCATAACTGGTAAAGAGGACAAAAGCGCCACCTCCGGTCATTTTCAGTAAATGGAGAATCCAGTCCGGGAGTTGTTTTTCATATTCAGCACTCTCTTTAGGATCAGCAAGGCCGGTGGCCAGGTAGAGACGCATCTGCTCTTGGTAATTGAAAGGCGAGTGGAGTTGCAGGTCATCGGCCTCTTCAGCGCCAATTCGCTTCTGAACGTATTCGAGTCCCTTCCCTGCTGAAAGGGTTGCGCTGGTTAGAGTCGCACAGCGACCGTGACTGAAGATGAGCTTACGCAGAATTTCCGCCAAATCGACGGGAGCTCCATGTAAACTCAGACTCCTCCCATCCCGTCCGCTTCGCTCTACCCAGTAAACATAATCTTCCAGTTCCTGGTTGAGAAATTGATCAATGTTGTTTTTAAACTCAGCTAACCTGCGCCCATAGTCCCTGAGTTGAAGGCGGGTATCCTCTTCCTCGATGTCATCGGAGAGTTCGATGAGCCGTTGCCTGAGTTGCATCAGAGGAAGACTCATATCATTTTCGATCAGGGCCGGCCGATGCACCCGACATTCATTGCCCTTTTTAAACTCGCAGGCGTTTCCAATCCTTCCAAAAAAAGCTTCAGCAGAATCGAGCAGTTCAGTGACCTGTCTTTGAGAGTCACCATCGCGCACCAGGGTTAACAGACCTTTTCTCGTAGTCGGATGATACAAGCGCTGAAGGGTGAACCGCATTCCATACGATCCCACCCGCAGCCCGATGTGACGTGCCGCGGTCAGCTCCAGATTATGAGCTTCATCGAAGACAACAAAGTCATTGGGGAAGAGGTAGCCTTCCCCTGCTTCGGATTCTTCATCCAGACCACCCAAATAGGTGAAAAAGAGTGTATGATTGAGAACGAGGACTTTGGCCTCCAGCATCTTCTTCCGCGACTGTTGATAAAAGCACTGCAGGTTCCCTCCGCAGGTGCGCGAGGTGCAGAGATGGGCTTCACTGCAAACCTGTTGCCAGACCTTCGGATCAGGAGCTTCTTCGAGATCACTTAATGAGCCATCCTTGGTCTCCTGCATCCATTTCCAGAGCTTCTCCAGTTCACGCTGCTCCTTAGTGCTAAAAAGATCACCTGCCTGCGAGCGCGCTTTATGAAGACGGTGCGGACAGATGTAATTATGACGTCCTTTGAGAAGCACCGCTTCGACATCTCGATCCAAAAGGCGAGCAGCCAATGGAATGTCTTTTTGAATCAATTGCTCTTGAAGGTTAATGGTATGAGTTGAGATCAGGGCCTTCTTTCCCGTTTGTTCGCCATGGAGAATAGCCGGTATCAGGTAAGCAAGACTCTTTCCCACCCCGGTGCCGGCCTCGACAAGGAGATGCTTCTGATTCTCCAGTGCGCGTCCCACCGCAGCCGCCATCTGCTGCTGACTCTCGCGGTACTCAAATCGATTCGCCTGCGATAAACCCCCATCCGGGCCAAACATCTCTAGCATCTGTGCTTCGAGAGGGCTTAAAGGGGCAATCATTCCGGAAGCCTAAAGGCCGACGAGTGCAAGGTAAAGGGTTCTAGACCATCTAGAGCAATTCCAATTTGAGTGTGAAGACGGTTAAACCCCTTAGTGCTTCGTTCGGCTGATACTGCACTACGACCACAGGCCCCCTTCGCTAAGGCTACGGAGGACAGTGGAGGAGGTTGGGAGTGTACTCGTGATTGATTTGATCACATGTGTCATTGCGGGGGTGAGCATAGCGAACCCGTGGCAATCCAGAGCTTTCAATTTGGGTTCTTACTGTGACCTTGCACTTCAGCTATGACATCGAAAAAGGGGAGAGGGAAAAAGGGAAAAAGGGAAAAAGGGAAAAAACGCTCATCAGCGTAACCGTAAACTTCCCTACACCCTGTCCGGACAATGGGAACAGAACGGCTGGTTTGGATCGAATCCTCTCACCATCTCTAAAATCACCTCAACCATGGATGAGCTGGTTCCAATTGATCTTGTATACCAAATCGATTTTCCTGCACGTGTGTAGGGATCTGGCCATTGGCCTTCTTTTACTCCAATGAGTTGCGGAATATCCTCCGTCACATGTAAGCCATCTGACATAAAATAAGGCACCATGACCACATTGTTGTATCGACTAGTTTGATCCCAATGTTCAATCAGGGGATCGACTTCCATAAAGGCAGCCTCCACCTGTCCAAAATCACCCCTCTTTCTCAGTTTTTCGACCTGAGATAAAACCACTGCCTGTGAATTTCGGTGCCTGGGGGTTCCATGACCGGCGATCATGAGACAGATTTCCTGATCAACCGCTTTGAGTCTCAGTTCATGGACGCGCGCTAGAATCGCATCCGTCATAGAGGGATGAAGTCCTGCTGGATCACAATAGTAGATCCAGCGATCTGGATGGCGGCTCACCCTGCCTCGTAACCCGAATTCACGCGGAACGATCTCCTTCGTATAATAGCCTTCCGCAGTAAAATGCGGAACGATGAAGACATGGTCCGCTTCAATGCCTTCAAGGCATGAGGCATAGCCCGGATCCTCTAACCAAAAAGCCGCTTGCACCTCCCGAAAGAGTTGTCGTTTCTCTAACTCATTTACCAGTGCTCTAGCGGGCAAGCTGGAATCCGGATTCTCCGTTGATCCATGCCCCGCTAAAATCAATGCACAGTCACTCCACTTCACTTGCATGCAATGACTGTAACCTGATAATCTGGAAGCACCATGAAGATCAAAAGAGAACCCACCCCCTTCGAGCAGAAAGTCTATGCCGCCCTGAAGAAAATTCCTGTCGGGAAAGTCACCACTTACGCCATTCTCGCCAAGCACATCGGTGTCAATTCAGCCCGGGCAGTAGGCCAAGCCTTGCGCAGAAATCCCAATGCTCCGGCGGTCCCTTGCCATCGGGTCGTTCGGTCAGATTTAACACTCGGGGGGTATCAGGGAAAAACCGCTGGCGCTGGTCTGAAAAAGAAAATTGCCCTGCTCGAAGAAGAAGGTGTCGATATTGATCAGCACCGGGTCTCGAAAAAGACCAAGATCTACCAATTCCGTTAGATCACTTATTCTTCCATTAATCGTTTCAGACGCATTAGGTCCTCTTTGAGGCGATCTTCCGGAGCGCTCATGAGAAGGGCGGCAATAACGGGACCGAGTGGTCCTCCTGGCGGATCATAACTGGTGGTCAGTTTGACTTCAGTCTGTTTCCCTTCATCAAGAGATGTGAACCGAACCGTGCCGGCACTTTTTACATCTGCTTTTCCTACCGTCTTCCAGGTGATGAGCTCGTTCACCTTCTCGTCTAAAATAACAGAATCCCAAGCTAACCGGACATCGAGAGGTCCTTTGATCACCCAATTCCAAACACCAGCTTCCTTTTCTTCAACAGAGACCAGGAGGTCCATGAAAGTAGGTAAATTTTTAAAGTCGCGCCAGTAAGCGTATACTTTTTCAACGGGACAGTGAATCGTGACTTTCCCTTCTAAATGGACTCCATTAATCGGCTCTGAATTTTCAAGCGGTGTGTGTGACATGGTTATTAACTTACCATCAGAACCCGCTCTCGCGAAAATTCACCGCAGAGATTGATTAATGCTGCTTATCCATGGACACATCATAACGAGATGAGCAGCATTAATCAATCTCTGCGGTGAATTTTCGCGAGAGCGGGTTCTGATGGTAAGTTAATAACCATGTCACACACACCGCTTGAAAATTCAGAGCCGATTAATG
>JBCBYL010000246.1:0-1509 GCA_039815855.1 Verrucomicrobiota bacterium | reverse complement strand
CCTGCACATCGGTCTTCGGATACCGCTTGCAGGTCATAGAGTCATTTCTACTAAAAGTGGCTGCGATTTCTCCCTCTTCAATGGATCGAATCTGTAGAATAATCTTGAATATCAACCATACCACTGGTGGACTTTCACGAGATCGACTGGTTTCTCGCTTTTTGGCGTTAGCAGAGCGTCATTTCGAAAATGGCGCTATGTTTGAAGTGATTTGGTTGTTATATGCTGTTCGTGGTTTGAAAAAGCCCTTCAGCTCTCCGAAAATATCTGAGCTCTCTGAGGATTTTCCGTCGGGTGCGGTCAGGCTGTTGCTGATGGACATGAAGGCAAAGGGCATTTGCTTGAATAAGCTTCCGATTGGAAAGTGGGAGATAGAAGCTTCCGAAGATAGAGCGCTTTCCGATTGGAGCTGGCTATACACCTACGAGGCAATTCGAAAGGGATGGATGAGTGATGTCCATGGACTTTTGACCCATCCTTTTTTTAAGGCAATGGACGATAGGAATATAGTATTTTATGATCCCACCAAGAATATTAGGAGTTCTAGAGCGGTAAAGGCGGAGCAATTTGAAATCCGGAAGAAGCAGAACCTTCAGGCGGTCGAGTTTTTGAACGCACTTCGTGGGGTTCATGGATCGGATGACTTCGATTGGCATGAGTACTGAGGCTTCTTTTCGATCCTTAGGGGTTTTCGCACCCTTCGTGCCGGGCTGTTGTGAACCGAGCTTGACAGGTCAGTCTCCGCGATTCGGCTTCTATCCCTTGCGTATGAACGCTAGACGAAAGCGGAGCTTGTCGCCGAGCTGGGCGCGCCGTGCATTTTACTCAGGATCAGCTGTCAGCCCCATCGTCTCTTGGAAGTCTAAGGCAGTCTACGAGCGCACCCACAGCAGCATCCTTCATCGTGTCACCTTTGCCTGCTAAGCATTTTCCAGCAGCGGTGGCATGCCCGAGCAGATCTCGATCTGGGTTTTCCCTCTTAGATTCCCGATAGCAATTAATGGCTTCTGCGGCAGTTCTTCGAGTTAGCGTTCCAGCAATACAAAGCCCATACATCGTCGCCGTTCCAATAATGATATCATCAATACCGAGAGGATTGGTAGCCTTAAGGCGAATCTCTAACTGTAATTGCGGTCGGTCCTGAGAGCGTATCTCATAAAATACAGAGAATTCTGGCTCTTCTTCTGAAACCTTAACGCTTCCCTGAAATAAATATTCTTGTTCCTCTAAAAAAATAATTTCTTCAATCATTCCATGGTGCAATGCCACTATAATTCTCCTTATTAAAAAATACCGAATAAAATCTATAGCTTAATTTACACGAGTCTGGGAACTTCACGCAAGACGCAATGAGAATAAGGCGAAAGGCGTGTATCGACCCAGCACTTCCTGCTCAGGCTATGCCGCTAATTCGAATGTCGCCGCGGGGGTCCTCATGCCGAGCGCCTGATGCGGCCGGCGGTGATTGTAGAAGCCGATCCAGTCGCCGATGGCGCGGTCTGCGTGGGT
>JBCBYL010000099.1:0-8528 GCA_039815855.1 Verrucomicrobiota bacterium | reverse complement strand
GGATATAAGCAGGGCCTTTGCCGGGCTTGCGGTGTTCTCTGGAAAGGACCAGACAGGTATCATTATTCCATTTAATTGCCTGTCCGGGACGAAGATCGTTTGCGTTCACTTTAGCCATAGGGGAGCTTATCTCGAAACAATGGTTCTTTTTTCCATAAAGCGATGAAACCGAATCCCCCTTGCCAAACCAGCCCTTTCGTTTAGAAAAGCTCCCCTATGGCTAAAGTGAACGCAAACGATCTTCGTCCCGGACAGGCAATTAAATGGAATAATGATACCTGTCTGGTCCTTTCCAGAGAACACCGCAAGCCCGGCAAAGGCCCTGCTTATATCCAGGCGATCCTCCGCTCGATGAGCACGGGCAAATCACTCGACGAGCGTTTCCGCTCCAGCGAGTCCATCGAACTGGTCAATGTCAACCGGGAGAAATGGGAATTCAGTTACAGTGATAATAACGGATACCATTTTATGAATCCGGACACCTTCGATAACCTGACTCTGGAAGAAGACTTTATTGGAAAAACAAAGCTCTACCTGACCGAGAACACCATGTGTGAAATCATCTTCATCGAAGAACGAGCCAGCAGTGTTGAACCTCCCAATGTGGTGACCCTGAAAGTGACGGATTCTCCTGAAGGGGTTAAAGGGGACTCGGCCACCGGTGCCACGAAAAATGCCGAAGTAGAAACAGGGCTCAATATTCAGGTTCCGCTCTTCATTAATGAAGGGGACATGATTACGATCAACACGGAAACCGGCAAGTACACCGGACGGGCATAAACATCTAAGCCTTACCGCGCCTCACCAAAGGTGAGCTTCTTCACCCCTGAGGCCGTACAGGCATTGAGTACATCGACGATGCGGTTATGACGGGCATCTAATTGGGGGCGGATAATGACCTGCTGCTCATTATCGAATTCGGTCGCCCTCGATAGTCTAGCTTTCAAATCCGGCAGATCAGAGCTGGTTGCATTATCAACAGCTGTCTTGTTATACAAGATGCGTCCATCCTTAAGGATTCCGATTTCGATAGGGATCGGTGTATCAGTTGGAGTGCTTGTGCTTGATTCCTGCCCGGGAACTTTAATCCCTAATTCGAGTTCCTTTTGCAACACTCCAAGCGTGGTCGTCATCGCTGCAATGATGACCAACATCAGGTTGATCATCGGAGCAATCTGAAACTCCATTTCGACTTCTGGCTCTGGTCGTTGACGTCCCATATTATTTTGCCTCTGCGGCGGCAAAGATGACGTCGAGCACACCTGCTGCTGCCGATGCCTGCATCAATTCTTTGACCTTCTCATATTTGGTATCTTTATCCGCTCGAATAATCACACGATAGGGTTTCCCGCTGCCGCGGTCATCCCAGGCAATCCTTCTTTTTTCAATAATCGGTGTCACTTCTTCCATCGGAACCGAATTGGTATCGAAAATAACTGCTCCAGCAACATCTATGTTCAGAACGATTTTTCCCTGCTCTTCGCCCGGTTCCTGAGCCTCAGGGGCAGGAGGCAACTCTAATGTCGCAGTCTGCTGGTTCACTTCGTCCGTAGCAGTCGCGATGAAAAAGAGCAGGAGTGTGGTCAGGATGTCGCACATCGAAGTGATCTGCGGCTCCATCGGTTGCTCCTCCGGGATGAATTTACGTTTCATCGCTGATTAGAAATACATACCTCGCTCTGATGAACTTACGTGAGCGAAGCACTTATTGTTGTGGTCCAGCAAACTGATATCCTGCCAACTGGTCGTAAGGAACATTTTCCATCAGGATGGTGATATCCAGATCAATCGCAGCCAGAAGCTTACTCGACTGGTTCTTGACCACATAATAGAGCATGTAAGCAGGAATCGCTACCACCAGACCACCAGCGGTGGTCACCAAGGCAACAGAAATATCTTCAGAGAGGGAGGCCATGTCTGCCACCCCGGCTTTAGCCAGAGTATCGAACGCACCGATAATCCCCAATGTCGTCCCAAAGAGACCAAACATCGGTGCCGTCGCACCAATAACGGAAAGGTAACTCATGCTGGCTTTCAGCTTCGCAGTTAAGGCCAGAGCTGTATCAGCAATAGCCGCTTCGGCAGCGTCTTTTCCGGAACCGAGGCGTTGCAGTCCGGCAATCAGGATATTGGTCAGGAAGCTGGGGTTCGATTGGCAAATTTCGATGGCCTGCTGATAGTTGCCCTGATTCATCGCATCCTGAAGCATGGCGATCACCGCTTGAGGTGCCAGTTTGCCACGGCGAAATTTGAGTAAATTCTCAACCGTAAAGGTGATCACCAGAATGGAGAGAATGAGGAGGAAGTACATGACAAAACCTCCGGAGATAAAGACATCGATCAATGTCTTGTCGGAAGCCTCGGGTGCTTGCGCCCAAGTCGTGTTCATCATCAGTAGAAGTAGCGGTAAGATAAGCCAATATTTAAGATTATTCGTCATATTCAATTAGTAGGTTGATTTCAGTTTAGGTTAAATTAATTCACTGCCAGGTCAGGATTGGCGGAGCGGAGTCGGTCCGCATTCTTGAGGGCATCAGCTGCTTTACTCTCCGGCTGGTAGTAAACAGTGGCCACAAGCAGGTAATTCTGCAGGGCTTCCTGCTTATTCCCTTTGATTTCATGCGCTTCAGCAAAGGCAGTGTGAAGAGAACTATAAACACGCATCGTGGCAGGATCATGCACTGCTTTCTTTGGCAGTTCCTCAAGAACCTTATTCAAAATTTCAATGGCGCCGTCCACTTTGTCTGGTCGAAACATCGTCCGTGCGCGGGTAATTTCACCTTTAAGACGGTAAGGAGAGTCTGGATAGAGCTCTTGCAGGCGCTCCCCCCACTCTTTGGCGGCAAAGGTCTTACCGGTCTGGATCAAAGAATCAGTCAACATCCCTAACGCTTCCGCGACCCATCCTGATTCAATACCTGCATAAGAATTCACGAGAGGCCGCAGTATCTTAATGGCCTCCTCAAACTCGTTTGCTTCATATCGTTCTTTTCCCTCGGCAAACTGCGGGCGTTCTTCTAGCTCGATCGTGCGGACGTTCTTCATCGGAATCGGCACTTGACCGCCCTCAAATTTAAAATTAAGTAAGCTGCGGTTTCCGTTCTTGGTCAGGCCCATAATGGTCCCAACACGTTCGGTGCCATTTTTCTGGATAATGCGATCCGCAGCAGAAGTAACCGACGCGTGGGTAATGATCAAAAAGAGAGCGATCCAATTCATCTTAGACAGCTTTAAGTGTAATTGTTGCATGAGAATTATCCTTTCTGCATTGAACATCTTCAAATCACAACTAAAAAGTAACCATGATTCAATTTCTTAACCAAAAATTTAAGTTCATTCTGGTCTTCTCTCTCGTGATTCTTGGAATCTCATTCGTCTTTTTTGGCGACTGGTCGTCCACTGGCACGCAAGCCAATCCCGTCATCATGAAAGTCAAAGATCGTTCCGTCACTTTAGAAGAGTATAGATCAGCCAGTAGTGATTCGGAAGTGCTCTTTTTCCTTCAGACCGGACAATTCCCAAACAATATCCCCCAAGCTCAGGTATACCTTCAAAATAGCACCTGGCAGCGCCTGCTCATCACTGAACTGGCGAGAACAAACGGATTTGAAACCACCACTTCAGCCTACGTTGACTTTCTGAAGGCACATCCAGCTTTTCAAAACGAGAGTGGGTTTGATCAAATGGCGCTCGACCGCTTTTTTGTAACCCACCTGAATCCACAGGGAATCCGTGAGGAACGGTTCGAGCAAGCGGTCCGCGATATGATTCTACAAGAACAAATGACACGCCTCGTCTTCAGCACCGCCGTGGTCATGCCCGAGCAGGTCGACCTCACTCTCAATCGCCAGTTTGGTGAAGTCAGTGTCAAAGTAGTGAACATTGATGAGAAGAAAATCAAAGCACCCGCCTCACCTGATGAAGAAACACTCAACTCCTATTATAATGCGGACGCCTCTCGATTCATGAATCCTCCCTCACGCAAATTTGAAGTCGTCCGCTTCATGCTGACCCCGGAGCAGGAAAAATTAGAAGAAGAAGAAAAGAAGAAAGCCTTAGCGGAACTGGGGGAAAAAGCATACGCCTTTACGGAACCGTTCTATGAAGCAGAACAGAATAATCAGTCGCAGCCGAATTGGGATGAGCTAATGAAAGAGTCCGGCCTCCAGTCCGAATTGACTGAATTCCTGACTGAACAGAGTGATGCCTACCTGCCATCCGTTATGAGGCAACTGTTTCGGCTGACTGAAGAAAAGCCAGTCACGTCCGATTATATCAATACTGAAAACGGCTATCTGGTCTTTCGTCTGGCTGAGTCCATTCCCGCCTCTAAAAAGCCATTGGCAGAAGTTCGCAACGAGGTTGTCAGCCAGTGGAAGGAACAGCAGATCTCTCGTCAAGTGCAGGAGGAGACCGTCAGGGTGTATACCGCACTCCAGAGTGCCACCCTCGCTGGCGAAGATTTCGACAAGGCTGCCAAACAAACGGGTTACCGCGCGGAGACCCTTCCCTCCTTTATACCTGCTGGCACCAGCAAACCGGCTCAGGGGCCCAATGCTGAAATGATTCGCAACCTGGCCTCCCAGTTGAAGGTGGGAGAAGTGGCCCCGCCGCAGCGCACCGCATCTGGAATCTCTATCTACTATCTGGCCAGCCGTGCCGAACCCACCGCTGATGTCATTGCTGCTTCCCGTGATCAAGTCCGCGGCCAACTCCAATCGCAAGTGCAGCGCCAGCTTGTCGAATCCTGGATGTCTGATTTGATCGATCAACCAGATGTGGAAATTCCAGATTCCATGTTGGGACCTGGGATCTAACCACATTCATGTCTTATCTCTTAAACCTGACCCGACACAATGAAATCGGGGCAAACTGCTACTACTTAGAGCATCAGAATACCGGAGTGGTCTTAGATGCCGGTATGCACCCCAAGCTCGATGGTCACTCAGCGCTTCCCGACTTGGAAGTCATCGATCGCAAGCCGGTGAAGGCCATCTTCGTCTCACATGCACACCATGACCATACCGGTGCTCTGCCCTTACTGATGGAACGGCATCCTGATGTCCCCGTCTTTCTCAGTGAGCCGACCTATTTCCTGGCTGATCCCCTCCTCCATAATTCAGTCAATGTCATGAAGCGCCAGCGCCTTGAGGCAGGCGTTCAAGACTATCCGCTCTACACCCACCGGGATATTCATCAGGCAGTCGGACGGTGGCAGGCCTGCCACTTTGACGAGGAGTGGTCACTGGAGGGATACCCGCTCGCAAAGCACTTGAACGAGAAGCAAACCTTCAAACTACACCATGCCGGCCACATTCTCGGCTCCGCTGCGATTGAGCTGAACCTCAACGGATTGAAGACTCTTTACACTGGAGACATCAATTTCCGGGACCAGACACTGATGACCGCAGCACGCCTGCCGGAAGAGCAAGTTCATCTCCTGATCATTGAAACCACCCGCGGTGCTCAGCCGACTGCCGACGGATATAGTCGCCAACATGCGGAAGAAGAACTACTCAAAGCGATCCAGAACACCTTCGAAAGAGACGGCGCCGTCCTCATGCCCATTTTTGCCATGGGTAAAACCCAGGAACTCCTCTCATTTCTCTACCGGGCTCAACGGCGAGGGGAAATTCCTGACCACCCCATCCACATCGGTGGTCTGGGGAAAGTCTTTTCCCAAGTCTATGACCGTTTAGCGCGCTCCAGCCCCCGTGCTTTGCAAGATCTCAGTATCTTTGAGGATATTCGCCCGCAGGTCTTTGACTGGAAGCAGATGAATAAATTCAAGCCCCTACCGGGTCATCTCTATCTACTCCCTTCCGGGATGATGACCCGGCAAACCACGTCGAACCGACTTGCCCGTCACTTCCTCAATGATGAGCGCCATAGTATTTTCTTTGTTGGCTATACGGATCCGGATTCTCCAGCCGGTCAGCTGCGTGCGACAGGAAAAGATGAAAAAGTCCTTCTCAATCAAGATGATGGCCCACAGCGCATTGGTTGCGAAATCCGTCACTTCGACTTCACTTCCCATGCCACCAGAGAAGACATCCTGGATTTCATTCTTCGCACCAAGCCCCTTCAATGTGCGCTCGTTCATGGTGATCCAGATGCACTGGAATGGTTTCAGAAAGCGGTTCAGGACCTGGCTCCGGAAATCAATGTCTTTATCCCCGAACCCAAAAAAGAAGTCCCACTTTAAAAACCATCGAACCATCCAACGATTGAACTATCTAACCATCCAACCATCGCCCCCCTATGCCAGCTACCCTCCTTGATGGAAAAGCCATCGCCCAGCAAATCGATTCGGAAACACGCCAGTCTGTCGAGCTGCTCGCAAAAAAACAAATTACCCCACAAATTGTTTTCATACGTGTTGGGGAAGACCCTGCCTCCCGCGCCTACGTGGGAATGAAAGACAAGCGGGCTGCTGACCTGGGGATTAAAACCCGCACCGAAGTCCTCGACGCAACCACCTCCGAGGAAGATCTCCTGAAGCTCATTGAATCCTGTAATCAGGACGCGGACGTGCACGGCATCCTTGTTCAGGCCCCACTTCCCACCCAAATCAATGAAGCCACTGTCTTTGCCACTGTCTTACCAGAAAAAGATGTCGATGGGTTTAACCCCACCAATGTCGGTAAACTCCTGATTGGTGACACGGATGGATTCCGTCCCTGCACCCCGGCAGGCGTGCAGGAAATCCTCATCCGCTCAGGCATCGATCCTTCAGGTAAAAACGTGGTCATTCTCGGCCGTGGAAATATTGTCGGCAAGCCCATGGCGGCCATTCTTTGCCAGAAAGCAACAGGAGCCAATGCCACCGTGACTTTACTCCACTCCCGGAGCCAGAATATCCCGGAACACTGCCGCCGTGCCGACATCATTATCGCGGCCATGGGGCAGGCCGAGTTCGTCAAAGCGGATATGGTCAAGCCCGGTGCCACTGTCATCGATGTCGGAGTGAATCGTGTCGATGATCCAGCAGCCAAGCGTGGCTACCGTTTAGTCGGAGACATAGAATTTGAGGCCATCTGTGAAGTCGCTGGGCACGTGACCCCCAACCCCGGCGGAGTCGGCCCCATGACCATTGCCATGCTCATGCACAACACCGTGCGTGCTGCACAATTACAAAACGTATCTAGCTGAATCTGCCACTGATTTTCATTCGACTGAGAGATCAAGAGACCAGGAGAGTGGGAGAAAAGAAACGCGGGAAACTGTTCACCACAGCCGTCTTCGCCTGAAGGCTACGCCGCGCCAAGAGGTGCAAAGGCACGGAGGTTTGTATGAACCGCCCAGTGCTGACTTACAGCCCCGATCGATTCAAAAATGTTCTAAAGGATTCGCGATGTATCTTGTCCTGGGTCTAGATCCGATGAGGGAGGGATCTCCGGCCTTTTCCAAAAGAGATAGACCAGCGCATATCCGATCAGACCGCTACTGACGCCAATGACCGTGCATCCGAGGAAGAGGGGCGGAAAAATCGAGAGCAGATCAGGATGATCTAAAATTCGACTCCAACCACCGGTAGGAAGGATCTCCTGCCCGAGTAGCCTGCACCCAAAGGCGTAAGCAAGTGAATAGTAAATCGGAACCGTAAACCAATTGGTCAGCCACTGGAGGCCAAAGGTTAAGGGAATATTTGCCCTCAGCAGCATCGCTAGAAGCATCGCAGTGATGATATGCAGACCGAAGAAAGGGCTCGTGCAGATGATTAAGCCAATCAGCAACGACCTCGCCACCGGGCCACGGTGGAATAACCAGAGATGAGGACTAAGTAAATGATCGCCCAACCACTGGTGGATCTTGCCTCCCCGCATTTTCGACCTCGAGAGGCCCTTACGGTGGAACCACCTAAATAATTTAAGCGACATCTAAATATGCTAGGAGTCTTCTCATAAATGGCCAACTTCCATTTCGAGTTGGCGCCCCCCTGGAATCGCTAAGAGTTGACGAAGTCACATTTTGTAGCATGATGTAGCTCATGCAAACGGCATCTTTAGCCTTCATCCTGGCGCACGCAGGTACTCACTCATCTTCCTTGAGCGATTCGATTGCTCATTTCTTTAGCAGTCCTAACCATTGGGTTCCGGTTGCGCTTGGGATTATTTTGATGAGTGCGGTTACAGCTACGATCTTAAATCGGCCAAAACCAAAGAAGAAATCATTACGCTCCGATCGCTAGTCGGGTCGCCAGAGGTTCTGGCAAGCCTGACTTCACAATCTGTTCCTGGCATTTCTTCAATTCATATTCCACCCGCCTGAATTCGACAACGGCCTTATCCGGCTGATAAATGACATAGGATGAACGCCAATAATTGGGATGTGCGTGAAATTCCGGTCACTTCTATTTTGCATGTGGATAAGAGTACCCGGTATTTGATTAACGTGGGGTCAGTCGGCCAGCCACGAGATCGCGATTGGCGTTCATCCTATGTCATATATCAGCCGAATAAGGCCGTTGTCGAATTCAGGCGCGTGGAATATGAATTGAAGAAATGCCAGGAACAGATTGTGAAGTC
>JBCBYL010000158.1:0-4814 GCA_039815855.1 Verrucomicrobiota bacterium | reverse complement strand
CAAAAAAGAACGTTTCGAACACTTTGGTGATTATGAGGACGCCATCGAAGAAGAAGAAACCGTGCTCTAACATTCCGTCATAACACCCAAGCTCAATACGGGACATCTTACCCCTCAGGAAGTTGTCGACCAAGCACAGGAATACGCAAAAGAAAATAAGGTTCCTCTGAATTGCACGGAGGGATTCATTCGGCAGATCATTGGATGGCGAGAATTCATGCGAGCCATGTATGAGCATTGTGGAGTGGAGGCGAGGACTAAAAATTTCTGGAAGTTTGATCGAAAGATCCCTGACTCATTTTATGACGGCACCACTGGCATCCGCCCAATTGATGATGCTATCCAACGCACCATAGAAAAATCATACTGTCATCATATTGAAAGGTTGATGATCCTGGGAAATTTTATGCTGCTCTGCCGATTCGATCCGGATGAAGTTTATCGTTGGTTTATGGAGCTGTTTATTGATGCTTACGACTGGGTGATGGTGCCCAATGTCTATTCCATGAGCCAATTCGCGGATGGGGGTCTTTTTACGACGAAACCCTACCTGTCCGGATCGAATTACGTGCGTAAAATGAGTAACTATCAAAAAGGGGACTGGTGTGAGACATGGGATGGCCTTTACTGGGCATTCATTGAAGATCACAAGGAATTCTTCACCAGCCAGCCTCGGCTTTCGATGATGGTGCGCACCCTGGAACGGATGTCCGATGAGAAACGTGAAACCCACCGAAAAAATGCAATGGCGTTTCTTGATGCGTTGTAAGAGCTAGCATCGTTCAACTTTGACAAGGGACGGAGTAAACTCCGTCCCTCATCGGCAACTTCTTGTGATGCCTAATTTAATGAGAAATGTTTTAGATCCTGGTCTGCCAATTCCTGCTTTGGAGATTATCTTATTCTTGCTAAGCCCCGGTGGATTTATAATGTTTGAACTTTGAGCCGATGTGGCGGAATTGGCAGACGCGCCAGACTCAAAATCTGGTTCCCGCAAGGGAGTCTCGGTTCGACCCCGAGCATCGGTATCACCTGCGGTGACGATCAATCAAATCTTCAAGATCTACTGCGACAATGATGTTAGTCCAAGGTCAAGGTCGTCCCGACCCCAATTTTGTTCTTCTTAAACCAGCCCTGCTCCATTTCGAGTGCAAAAGAAACGGTGTTGGATTCGCTCACCACTGAAGTTTCATCGAAAGGTTCCATGTCGTATATTTCAAGCACTTTGAACTCCCGATCCAAGTAAGCAATGGAGAGAGGAATCTTCGTATTTCTCATCCAGAAAGAGGCGCGCTGGGGTGAGGGGAAGACGAAGAGCATGCCGTGATCATCTTCGAGGGAGTCACGGAACATGAGACCTTTTGACATCGCTTCAGGGGTATTGGCAATCTCAAGTTGGATATGCTTTTCACCTATGACAGCATCCTGTAACAGTAAGCCGGCGTCAGAAATCGCAGGAGTCTTTTTTGTCTGGTCTGGGTTCGGTTCAGAGCCACCTGAGCAAGACAAAAATAGGCTAGTGGCCAGCAAGCCGGTGATCAAAAAACCGGCTCGTAACCATCCAGGGTGAAGCAAGGGGATGAGGGTCATGATTCTTTCTTAGTGCCCCAGCGCCAGTCTGGATTGAGGTTTACATCTTTTTCATCCACCTCAAATCCGCAGGATTTGATGAGGTAGGCGACACCTTCCTGGCTTTCCATGGTTTCTCTCAAACAACGGGCAAAGAGCTCGATGTATTCCTTATAGGACTCCATCTCTAATTGTCCGTCTCCGACGTATTCTTCGAGTGCGGCATCATGGTTATCAATTAATTCAAAGAGAGCCTTTTTGAGACGATGTCGCATGACAGGATCAATACTTAAACGGAAGGGACTGGCGCCTGAGTCGGTTTGGGCTAGTTGACGGTCACGCTCGGCATGAGCCAGCATGATTTCATAATCTGATTTATCACTCATTGTTCTCTTTCTATCCTTACTTGCGAATCTTAGGTAAATAGTTCATAGCCTAGAATTCCGGTTAAGAAAATAGCGGCTGTTTCGGTTCTGAGAATATTAGGCCCGAGGCTGACGGGAATGAATCCGGCAGAGCGGAACTTTCCTATTTCTGCAGGTGTAAAATCACCCTCCGGTCCAATCACATAATAGACATCATCATGGTCACGACCATTTTCATCGAGCACGGTTTTCAGCGGCTTGGCATCAGGTTGAAGTGAGGCAATCAGGCAGAGTCCCTTCACAGGTAATAAGGAGTCGATGAGACCGTCTACACTATAAGGTACGGTCACTTCCGGAACCAAGTTTCTTCCGCATTGTTTACAGGCCTCGAGGATGGTCGACTGCCATTTATCGATTTTGTGATCCGCATTATCTTCCCCGATCCGTGAGACGCTACGATCAGATGTGACCGGGTGAATGCTGCCAACACCTAACTCGGTTGTTTTCTGTAGAATGAGATCCATCGCTTTTCCTTTAGGAACTGCCTGGATCAGATGGAGGGAGCTGGGGAGGGGGGGAGTCAGATGACGGCTGATCGGTTTATAAATGACACTTTTTCCGGTGATCTCGAGAATCTCAGCTTTGAGCTCCATCCCTTCGCCATTGAATACGACACATTGATTGCCTGCACGGAGCCGTAAGACACTTGATGCATGATGAGCTTCGGCACCATCGAAGCAGCCAAGATCGGGGTCAGCACAGTAAAAACGGGGTAATGACATGTCAGTATCATGGTCATGAAACTGACACTTTGGCAACGGGTTTCAGCATGGAAGGAAAAATCAGGTGTTCAGTCCCGAGAATCGTTCTAAAATGAAATGGTGAAACGCTTTTTAAAGCAACCATTAACCCTGATCAAAGAGGTTTTACAATATAGCCGGATTCATCCTCTGGCCATTATTCAGGCCTTTCTTGAGTCTAAGAAACTTAAACAAAGAGAGGGGCGAGGGGAGCGTGTCTATTCTCAGGATGACTTCATCTGGGATCTAAGAGCTGCACTCAATGTTGCTCTACTCGCTTTCCCTCAGGGAATGGCCTACGCGGTAGTGGCAGACCTGCCTATTGAATACGGCATATACGGGACGATTATTGCCGCCATCATCGGTCCGCTCTTCTCTGGTTCACGATTCATCGTACTAGGGCCGACAAATGCGACTTCTGTGCTCCTGCCCGTGGCGATTGGGACCATGGCGCTACCAGACTCTGACCCGCTGACTTTGGTGCCGCTCTTATTGTTGATGGCGGGTTTCTTTCTCGTTCTGGGCTCTATCTTCCGAATTGCCAGCCTGACTCAATACATTTCAAGATCCGTGGTTACGGGTTATATCACTGCGGCAGCTCTTTACATCATCATCAAACAAGCTGGTAAGATCTTCTATGATGATTTTTCCGCATCCTCTCAAGCCTCATTATTAGAAGTCATCTATCGACTGTTTGAATATATTCCTCATCTGCATCTACCTTCGTTATTGATGGGAGTAGGGACAGCCATTGTTTATCTGGCACTGAGTAGGAATTTTACAAAACTGCCTAATGTTGCCATTACCCTCGTAGTGATGTCATTCGTCGGGTTTGGATGGGACTATTGGCAGGCGAGTGCGGAAATGCCAGCTCTAATAGCGACTCCATATCAGCACTTCAATGCGGTCGACCCCGGCCAATGGAAGGTGACGATTCCGACGTTCAGCTATGATTCCATGGTTGGATTAACGGGACCAGCTCTCGTCATTGCCTTTCTATCTATTCTTGAAGGTTCTTCTATTGGAAAAACTCAAGCTGCGCGATCTGGTAACACCCTGAATACCAATCAGGAAATGTTTGGAATGGGAATAGCCAACCTCTTCTGTGCCATTGGTAGCGGGATGCCGGCCTCTGGTTCCTTAACTAGATCGAAATTGAACGCGGATTCCGGTGCCAGGACCGCTTTAGCGAGCTTGTATAGCGGGCTGATCTGTCTTTTAGCGATTCTCCTCGTCGGCCCGCTAATCAAATACATTCCTGTGCCGACCTTAGCCGTGCTCATTGTTTTCATCGGCATTTCACTCATCAATCGGAACACGATTCGCATCATCACAAAGTCAACCCCATCTGATGCGACGGTCTTTTATTGCACTTTTTTAACCTCTTTGTTAATCCGGCTCGATATTGCCATTATCTTAGGAGCAACAGTGTCCATTATCCTTTTCTTAAGGAAAGTCAGCTCTCCAGAACTCGTAGAATATAGCTTTAATGACGATGGGAACCTCTGTGAATTAGATGAGGTCAACAAGCGCTCTACACCGCAAATTTCCATCGTCCATGTCGAAGGAGAGCTTTTTTTCGGTGCTGCCGAGCTTTTCCGGGATCAGATGCGTCGTGTCTGTGATGATGAGAATCTAAAAGTCATCATCCTCAGGCTGAAAAATGCCTACCGTCTGGATGCCACTAGTGTCATGGCTCTTGGTGAACTCATTCAGTATTTACGGGAAAACGATCGCGATCTGATCGTCAGCGGTGCCAGGATGGATGTTTATAAAGTATTTAAGAATTCCGGCCTGATTGACATTCTCGGGAGTGAGAACTTTTTCCTAACCAAACCCAGTAATCCTAACTTATCGACTCGTTCAGCCTTAATCCGTGCACAAGAGCTCATAGGTAGCACTGAAGCCGAGGTCAAAATCTACGTCGATCCTAATAAGGACTAATCACACTAACCTTATCGAAGACAGTCATCAGCTTGATCGCCACTCAGTTTATTTTACATTACATATATTGTGCGAAGTTAACTAAGAATGGACTTGAGATAAGCATTAATCAATAAGTCCCCACCAGGTGGGGACT
>JBCBYL010000116.1:0-7494 GCA_039815855.1 Verrucomicrobiota bacterium | reverse complement strand
TCTCCAGATTCGATTTCGAGATCGACTTTCGTCACGATCACGGAGGAATCAAATCGCTTCGAAGCGATTTGATTCCTCCGTGATCGTGACGAAAGTCGATCTCGAAATCGAATCTGGAGAGCTCTTCTTCCTTTTAGGATCATCGGGATGCGGAAAAACCACTCTCCTGCGGATGATGGCCGGCTTTTACGAACCGAACGAGGGTGAGATTCTTTTTGGTGATCGAGTCATCAATAAAGTCGCTCCCCATCTCCGGAACACGGCTCTCGTTTTTCAAAATTACGCGGTCTGGCCCCACCTCAGTATTTATGAAAATGTCGCTTATGGCTTAAGAGTTCGGAAACTCACCAAGGATGAAATCAAAACACGTGTCGAAGAAGCTCTCTCGCAGGTGCAAATGGGGCACTTGGCTGATCGCAAACCCTCATCCCTCTCCGGCGGACAGCAACAACGGGTTGCTCTTGCCCGTGCAATCGTTGTCCGCCCCGACCTCCTCCTCTTCGATGAGCCCCTCTGTAATCTCGACGCCAAGCTCCGGATCGAGATGCGAGATGTCATAAAAAAAATCCACACAGAGACCGGTATTACCGCTGTCTATGTGACTCATGATCAGGAAGAAGCACTCTCGATGGCTGACCGGATGGCAGTCATGGATGCGGGCACGATTCGTCAAGTGGGCAGCCCTCAAGAAGTCTACACTCAGCCGGCCAATCTTTTCGTAGCTTCCTTCATCGGGGAACTGAACCAAATTCAGCCTGACTCCCCTTTAGGTCAATTTTTCCAAGCCAAACCGGGCAGCACTCTTGCCTTCCGGCCTGAGCACGTCTACCTGGATGAGAAGGGCTTTGCGGCAACCGTAATCAAATCCAGCTACCTTGGGAGCAAGAATGAAGTGGTACTCCAGACCGAGGATCAGAAGCAAATCAAAGCTTGGCTGCCTGAATATCACGAACCTGGCACCGCAGTTCAGTTGAATGTCCATCCGGATCACCGTTTCCAGTTTGCCGACTAGTCTGTGAAAAAATTTCTCCTCCCAGCACTGGTTGTCTTCTTCGGGCTCTTTCTTATCTACCCGGTCGGAAATTTACTCATTGGCGCCTTCTTCACAGAGACCACGACAGAATCCGGAACGACCACCACGTTCACTCTCGAGTATTTTTCACTCATTTTTGAGAACCCGTTCTACCGCGAGTGCTTCCTGAACAGTCTGCTCATCGCGATCTGGACGACCCTGGCGACACTTATCCTTTCTGTCCCGCTTGCTTACGCATTCTTACGCTACCACTTTCCTGGAAAACAGCTTCTCAGTGTCGCGATCCTCCTCCCTTTGATTTTACCTCCTTTTGTCGGGGCCATCGGGCTGAAACAATTTTTCGCCCGCTTTGGCAGTATCAATCTATTCCTCGCCGACTTGGGGCTGGTCGATTTGCAAAATCCTCCCGACTGGTTTGGGGCGGGAGGTTTCACAGGAATCATCCTTCTCGAAGTCATGCACCTCTATCCGATTATGTATCTCAGCGTACAGGCTGCCTTAGCTAATCTGGACCCCAGCCTCCGGGATGCCGCTCAAAATATGGGAGCTACTGGCGGGAGGATTTTCCGCACTATCACGCTGCCTCTAGCGTTACCGGGAATTTTTGCCGGCTCCACTATTGTCTTTGTCTCTGCTTTTACGGACTTGGGCGTTCCGCTCATGTTTGATTTTCAAACCACGATCCCCACCCAAATTTTTAACCTCGTCACCCAGGCTGATAACCCGATGGGCTATGCCCTCGTCGTCATTACCCTCGTTCTCGTCTCTCTACTCTTCCTCATCGGAAAGCGGATCGGAGACGGTCAATATGCCATGCTCGCACGTAGTGCGAGCTACGATGACACTGTCCGGCTCAGTCCCGCAGTCGGCTGGGGACTCTTCTTCGTCGTCCTCGGCTGGATCCTTTTCACCCTCCTGCCTCACTTTGGCGTCATCATCCAATCCTTCTCCGCACGATGGTTCTTTACCGTTTTTCCAGAGGACATGAGCCCTGAATTTTACTCCGAAGTCTTCTCGCTTGATCTCACCTCGCTAAGTGTTCGCAATTCCCTTGTCTATGCCACCTCCTCGGCGATTCTGGATCTCTTTCTCGGTTTTGGTATTGCCTACCTGCTCGCGAGGGAATCCTTCAAGGGAAAGAACCTGCTCGACGTCATGGCCATGCTACCTCTCGCTTTACCAGGTCTGGTGCTAGCCTTCGCGTTTTATGTCGCTTTTAGTAAGCCACTCTTCCCGGAATCCTGGGCATCTTTTCAGACCCTCAATGAATGGTGGCTCATGATCTTTGATCCACGTGACAATCCCACCCTCTTACTCGTCATCGCCTATGCCATTCATCGGCTTCCTTATATTGTCCGGGCTGCCTATGCCGGATTTCAACAGACCTCTGTGTCGTTGGAAGAGGCTTCCGCGAATATGGGTGCCAACCCATGGCAAACGATCCGCAAGATCAGCCTGCCACTCATTAGCGCCAACCTGATTGCAGGAACCATTCTCACCTTTTCCTTTGCCATGCTCGACGTCAGCAACGGAATGATCCTCGCTCAGGAATCCCAGTTCTATCCAGTCACTAAGGCAATCTATATGCTCATGGGGCGCATCACCCCTGTCGCTCCGTCCATTGCCTGCGCTCTCGGAGTCCTTTCGATGATCCTTCTCGGGATTTCGCTTATTGTCGCCTCTAAGCTCCTAGGTCAAAAAATGGGCCAACTCTTTAAAGCTTAAACCTCATCCAAGCGCACCCACCTCGAGGCTACGGCGGACAGGCACGATAACCTAAGGTGGTTCGTTGATCCCCCGTCACTGCGCCTACCACGGCGAAGCCTTGTGCGACTTGTGGGGGCTTCACGAAGCCCCAAGACGGGAGCTCAGCGAAGTAAAACTTGTCAGATTAGAGTCTTTAAGTGCGATCCTCAGCCATAAGTCCATATGGAAACATCTGGATTGCTTCGCCATGCTCGCAATGACCCATGGTGGTTCGTTCGTCCCCCGTCATTGCGAGCGCAGCGAAGCAATCCAGACCTGACGATGTAAGTTCAGAGTGGAGGTCGCACTCTAAAGCTATTGCGAGTGGATCCGTCTTCGTGCGGCAGTTGCCACACTACGCCGCGACAAGTTGCCCCGTCATGGTAAGCCAATCTAGTACGAATCACGATTGCTTCATCGCTCATCGATTTTCTAATCAACAAAAATTCTTCCCATAACCGAATTGTCTGATAATTCGTTTAGATTGTGAAATTTACTCCGCAGCTCATCGCCAGCACTCTTCTGGCGCATCTTTTCTGTCTGCCGTCTCTTCAGGCAGAGGATTTATTCCACACCCCGGAGCTAAAGCTGATCCAAAAAATGACCGATGCTGCGATTGAAGGTGGCAGCGAAGAAAGCAACCAGCTTGTTGAGCATTTGGAGCAGATGTGCGAGTCCTTTCCAAAAAATCCCATTTACCTCGCCTACCTGGGTAGCGCCTACACTCTCAAGAGTCGGGACACCTTCCCCGGACCTTCCAAGTTCAGTTTCCTGAAGAATGGCCTCAAAACCATGGATAAAGCCGTGAAAATGGATCCCAAGAATCCCGCCACCCGCTTTATTCGGGCCATGAACAATTTCCAGCTCCCTGCCATTATTAACCGGCGCGATAATGCCCGTGAAGATTTCTCCATCCTCATCAAACAGATTGAAGACCCGGAGGTACGGAAAACACTCGACCCGGAAACGCTTCAGGCCATCTACTACTACGCCGGTCTCTCCTTCAAACAGCTCGATCGTAAAAAAGAGGCCATAGCCGCCTGGGAAAAAGGGCGCCTCCTTCAGGCTAATGAGCAACTATCCCAAATGATTCTGGCCGCCCTCTCAAAATACGGTTCTTAGCCTAATGTGTCATCCTATTGATATCGCATTGGCTCTTCTAAAGGCCTAGCCCTCCCGTCATGTCTGATCTCCCCGGTAAAGTTCTCTTTTCAGAGGATACCCTTTCTGAACGTATCGCCGAACTCGGCCAATCCATCTGCAGTCACTATGGTGACAAACCGATTACCGTCATTGGTCTCATGAATGGCAGTTTATTCTTCATGGCGGATTTACTCCGTCACTTGCCGGTCACCACACGGCTCGAGTGCTGGAGGGTTTCCAGTTACCTCGGCCAGCGCTCCACCGGAAAAATTCAAGGCTTGGATAGTCATCAGGGAGACTATCGAGGCCGAAATGTCCTCATTATCGATGATATTCTCGATACCGGACTCACCTTGGCTGAAGTCAAACGCACCCTCCAGGCTGGACAGGCCTCAGATATCGAAATTTGTGTTCTTCTAAGAAAATTAGGCACCCTAATACATCCTATCGAAGCGAAATGGATCGGATTTGAGATCCCTGACCAGTTTGTTATAGGCTATGGCTTGGATCTAGACCATCAATACCGCACTCTTCCCATGATACGCCTGCTCGATAAAGATAACTAAATCTAATTTTTTACTCGTCCTAGGAGAAGAGACACTCTAATTTCTGACCATGGCAACAAAACGGATCGGCATATTGACGAGTGGAGGAGATTGCCCCGGACTGAATGCAGTCATTCGCGGTGCAGTTTATGCGGCTAGCAAGAGAAACTGGGAAATTATCGGCTTCACCGATGGCTATGAAGGTATTCTTTCACCCGTTCGTTACCGGGTCCTCGATGAGAGTTCTACTTCCGGGATCATGCACTTGGGCGGAACCATTCTCGGCACCACAAACCGCGGCCGTTTCGTGGCGAAGAAAATGCACGGTGAAAAAGCAAAGCTCGACCCCTCCATTATTGAAGAAGCCAAAGAGACGTTAGAAGGCCTTGGTATCGAAGGCTTAATTTGTATTGGCGGCGATGGCTCCCTGACTACCGCTAATGAGCTCTTTGAGAATGGAATCCCCACTATCGGGGTCCCTAAGACAATTGATAACGATCTGCGTGCGACTGCTGTCACCTTTGGTTTCGATTCCGCAGTAGCCTGTGTCGTCGATTCTCTCGATCGCCTCCACACCACCGCCCGCAGCCATAAGCGCGTGATGGTGCTCGAAGTGATGGGACGCTATGCCGGCTGGATTGCACTTCATGGCGGTCTTGCTGGTGGAGCCGATATTATCCTCATCCCTGAAATCCCCTTTGAATTTGAAGCCCTCTCAAAATTCATTGATGAAAGAGAAACCCATGGCTCCACCTCAACGATGGTCGTCGTCGCTGAGGGCGCCTGTCCTAAAGACGGAACCTACGTCTCCAAATCGATGGATCAGAAGGGTGAGGCCCGCCTGGGTGGAATCGGAGAACAAGTCGCAGAATACATTGCAGATAGCACCGGCAAGGACACACGCTCCGTCGTTCTTGGCCACCTCCAACGCGGAGGCAACCCGACTGCTCTCGATCGGATTTTAGGCACTCGCTTTGGCGTTGCCGCTGTCGACCTACTGGCCGAAGGAAAATACGGCTCCATGGTCAGCTACCAGAACTACTTGGTCGGTGATGTCCCCATGGCCGATGCCATTCGTTCCATCCGCCTCGTGGAGCCTGATAACCAGATCGTCACCACCTGCCGTGAGGTTGGTATCCACTTCGGGGACGAATAGTCACCTCCCTGATGCCCCATGATCGATCATCGTTTCCCTTCAGCAGCATCCTTCGATCAGACCAGATCACCCAGTATTATCCATCATGACGCATCACTAGGAAATATTGGATATTCCGTCAATATGCCTATTGATGTAAAATACCCTAGAGCCTCGCTTATATCTTTATCTCTCCCGCATTTTCCGTCAATCTCCTCATTATACGTTCGGTCTAAAATATGTCCTCAGATAATTTCAAACTAGTTTCAGACTATTCTCTGTCTGATTATCCATGCGGACTCACCGAAGGCGATAAGCTTCAACTCAAGACGGAGTTGGTGTGTAAAGACCATGCCGGAACCACCACAGGAAAGACCTTTTCTGCACATGATACATGGACTGTTTTACCGGGAGTTCCAGACGAGCCTAAAGTAATTTGGCTGAGAGACCCTAGCGGCGAAAGACACACTTGGGATGAAGATTTATTCGACCACTTTAACAAAATTGACTAACCTATTCACCGAACAAAGCATTTTATCCAATTCTCTCGTGCGCTCGTTCTTGGATAAATGCTGACGTTCTGCAAAGAAATCTGATGGATGAAAAACCACAAGAGCCTTGCTCGGAGGCGGAGTTGAGCGGCCTACGAAATGAGATCCTAGGTGCGCTCAACCTATTCCACGGCCATGTGAAGTATACGATCACGCTCCTGACCACGGTTTTGGCTGCGATCGTCGCTCTGCCGGCCTTCACAATTAGGCATCCGATTTTTGGCCTTGAGTATTCTCTAATCGTCTCAGGTCTCGCCTCAGTTTGCTTAGTTCCTCTCTCTGAGTGGTCCCGCAAGATCTGCAGGCGGTATTACCTGATCTATGCATCTAACTACATTTACTGCGCGAGGAGAGTCTGCGATTGCCCTTCGCGACCAGAGCATCCGTGGATTGCTGATCTCTTTCTCCAACAGGGGTTGGATTCCGAACGAATCCAGACGGAGGATGCCGCATATGATTTTATGGATGCGAAGCATTCGAAGGATCCGAATAGCTGGCGATATTACCGAAAGATCATCAATTCGTTCAAGTATCTAGGAGCATTGGGTGCAGTATTCTTTTTCTCAGTCGGCGTTGCCATGTTAACTAACAAAGCAGAACAAGTCGGCGCTGACCAACCCGCTACCGCTCTGGAGGCGAAAGCAGAAATTCGTGAGAAAGCAAAACCCGAATCGGAGGATCGCTCCCAGTAGCGGGTGGGTGGCCTTTGACGTTCGAACTAATATGAACTGTTATCATTGTAATCGCCCAGCGATGTATCATTTTGGAGACGAGCAGTCCGGATTTGTGCCGTTATGTCTAGATTGCAACTTGAAGGCATTGCAGATTGAACAGATTAAGACCGACGCTATTGAAAGGACAATTAATTATCATACTGCGGCCATCGAGTCAGGTTTAGGCGTTTCTGGCACTTTGCCTAGATTTCCAGAACGTAACTTAATTCATACGGAGTCAATCACCTTGAATAACCTATCAGTCGAAAATAGTAACATTGGAGTTTTGAATACTGGATATTTGAATATTATTGATTCAGCAATTACTACTATCCGAGACAGCGGTAATGAGTTAGTCGCCAAGTCCCTATCCTCATTTTCCTCAGCCGTCGCCAATGATTCCTGTATTAGTCCAGACACCAAAAACGAAATTATTGAGCTACTTCAGACACTTTCAGCAGAAGCGGCTGCACCAAAAGATAGCCAGAAAAAAAGTGTGGTTAAAAGGATGCTTACAGGGATCAAGGAGTCCGTCCAAGCATCTGCATTACTATGTAAAATATGGGATACGGTTGGCCCAATTATCGAAAATTATTTTGAAAACTAATTCGGACAGGTCGTTAGACCC
>JBCBYL010000110.1:0-8074 GCA_039815855.1 Verrucomicrobiota bacterium | reverse complement strand
CGAAGTGCCTGACTTGAAAACAGAGCTGGAAGACCGGAATGATGTGCCCCCACTCGCTCTCGGACAGACACATCACGATATCAAAGACATGCCCATCGAGCATCAAGCCCACTTGAGCATCAAGAAATGTAATGGACGCAAAGTAGGCCTGCCGCAAACGACGGATATGCTCGATGGGCATGTCTTTGATATCGTGATGTGTCTGTCCGAGAGCGAGTGGGGGCACATCATTCCGGTCTTCCAGCTCTGTTTTCAAGTCAGGCACTTCGACTTGTTCTAGAGGGTACCTATCGAAGTAATGCTTGGGAGCAACATAGGGACAATGGGGCCGAAAGAAGCCAGCCGCGATGAAGAAACGTTCGTCCTTGTGCTGTTCAATGAGCTCCACGGTTTTCTCGGCCACCATGCCGTCGGTATGTTCGTTGTCTTTGCTCTCTGGATCCCACCAGGTATGCGAGGCACCCAGGCGTCCCTTTGCTTTTACCCACTCTTTCCCGTTACTCATCCAAATTTCATTTTCTCGTTTTTTATCGATACCAGCCGGGCTGAACCGTTCATCCCAACTCTCCGGATCATCATGACCATCGGTTCCGATTGCACCCGGGTTGCTGTAATGAAAAACTTTACCCACACGTGCTGAATAAATTCCATTCTTGCGAAAGAGCTGAGGTAAGGCGACCGCATCAGGATTCTTTTTTCGAGCAGAGCCCAACATTCGGGTAACACCCGTGGTATTGGGGCGCAGCCCGAACAAGACGCTTTGACGGCTGGCTCCGCAAACCGCTGCTTGGCAGTACGCACGGTCAAATCGCACACCCATGGATGCAAGCTTGTCAAGATTAGGGGTCTTAACGTGTTCAGACCCGTAGCAGCCGAGGTCCGTATTCAGGTCATCGGCGGAGATGAAGAGCACGTTGTAGTCACTGGCGGTTGCGAGTGAGGCAAAAAAGCTAAAGATGATTAGATTAATAGACCATTTCATAAGTTTTCACGTGTTCAGACCCGTTGTAGCCGAGGACCGTATTCGAGTCATCAGTAGAAATAGAGAGAGCGTTCTAGTCTCTGTTGGTGGCAAGTGATGGTTTTACGGTAAGGGTTTGCTGCCCGACCGAAACCTGGAATTCCTTATCCAGGTCGACGATCGTGCGGACCTTGGAAAGCGTATGAACTTTCTCTCCGTCTTGTTCGGTAAGGTGTGCTTGAATCTCTACTTGGCCATCGGCGAGGAGGGTTGGAGTCAATAAGTATTTGTGCTTTCCAATTTGGATGGATGCAGTGGTTCCACTTAAAGCGACTAAGGACGGCTGGCTTAGTAGTTCTTCACCGCCTTTTGCATTTTTCTTGGAAATTTCCGCCTCCAGAAGAATCTGCGGTGCAGCCCAAGCCGGAGCTGAGATGATAAAGCTCAAGATGATTGCGTAAATGGGTGATTTCATAGGACCTTTCTGATACTGTTATTAAATAAAATGTGGGTGATGTGCCGATTTGAGTCTGCAAGTTCAAACCATCTTGAAATAGTCTTCCCAGCCCTCACGCGGTGGAGGATCCAGCAGAGTATTGGCATGGCTATTATTTGTGAATCGTTTCTTGTTCCGATCAAAATGTAATACTCCTCCTAGGCGCTGGGCAATGATCCCCAGATTGAGGACCTGGCATAAGGGGCCGGATATAGAGAAGGGGGAACGGGCTGTTTCTTCTCCCCTGCATGCCAAAACAAAATTCTTGAAATGGCCCGGAGTAATATACCGGCTCTCTTCTTTGCCAAATTTAGGCAATGAGTCATAGACCTCGATCATCTTATCACGCGGAATAATGCGTAAGGTACTGGCGTGAGAGGTTCCTCTAAAAATGAGATCTTTACCGTAAATAATTTTTCCCGATCGATCCAGCTTCACCGGTTTACGTTCACCTGAAGGGGTCAGATCTCCGTATTCATTGGGCACCTTGGGAAGATTGTCGGCTCCATCATACCAGTTGATTACACAGGGAGGCATGGTTTCACGTGCTGGGAAGTCAAAGCGTAAGGTTGTTGCTTTTGGAAATACAAATTGATTTACGCCGACACGATCCACTGCGGTAATTTTCTCCGGGAGTCCAAGCTTAAGAAAACGGTGAGCCGTATCAATGATGTGAGCACCCCAGTCTCCTAAAGCACCGCCGCCAATATCATACCAATTGCGCCATAAACGGGGGTGAATTTTTAAACTATAAGGAATCATCGGGGCACCATCTATCCATTGGTCCCAGTCCAAACCTTCCGGTAAAGGGTCCGTCGGGTATTGCTTGAATGTTTCACCTCGTAGTCCAAGTATTTCATTTGCGCCGAACCACGCATCAATCTTTCGCACGTCTTGGATGATCCCAGCCTCCGTCCATGCCTTAAACTGAAAATAATTAGCTCCCGAGTGGCCCTGGTTTCCCATCTGGGTCACCACGCCCGTTTTCTGCTCCATTTTCATCAAACGTTCACATTGGCCAAAGGTCGGTGCCAGAGGCTTTTGTACATAGACGTGTTTTCCCATGGACATGGCCAGCATGGTTGCACTGAAGTGGGCATGATCCGGGGTGGCAATCAAGACGGCGTCGATCTCGTTGCCGTGGCGATCAAGCATTTCCCGAAAATCGGTGAAGGTGGGGACCTTGGGATGCGCCGCAATGACTTTTTGCGGTTCCGTATCCTGTAAATGTGCGTCACACACTGCAACGAGACGCGTCATGCCGGTAGAGAGTAGGGAGGTGATATTTTGTCCTCCCTGTTTTCCAATACCAATGGCGGCGAACGAAATGAGCTCACTGGGGGGTAGTTGACCGGACGACTTGCCGAGAGCGATGTGAGCCGGAAGTATGAAAACGCCAGCTAACGCAGCTGAAGCTTTGAGGAATTCCTTACGTGATATTTTTGACGACTTTATCATGATGCTTTTTCTTGGTTAAAGGGGTTTTACCCAAAAGTTACGGAATTGAATGGGATGACTGTCATCTCATAGAAGTAGCCACTGCTAAAGGTCTCTATGATGTAACCCTATAGTTCTGGCAAAAGTTTTGCCAAAATAAAATCCTATTCCGCTCATGGTCCTTAAGGGTATTCGATAGCCCAAACGTTGCGGAAAAGAATGGGGGAGCCGTGTTTTTGAAATAGGATCGAGCCCTTGGCCATTTCCTTTCGGTTTGCTCCCAAGCCCGTTCCTTGTTCTAGCTCCACATCGTCGTGGATGAGGACGCCGTTGTGGCGGACGGTAATCCGTGCATTGCTGACTTTTTTCTCTCCTTCGAATTGGGGGGCAAGAAAGTCGATGTCATACGTTTGCCAACGTAGAGGTGGAAACGTCATGTTCACATCCGGGACTTTCTTTTTGTAAAGACTACCGCACCAACGGTAGGTCTCCGACTCTAATGGAATCGCATTGTTTTCGGGTTGTTGATAATCCAAAGCAAAGGTGTCCATGATCTGGACCTCGTATACTTTATAGATATAGATTCCACTATTGCCGCGTTTGGCGCTCGATAAAACCCGACTGCCCATAAAGGGCATGAGGAATTCCAGGTGCATGCTGAAGGAGCCGACACTTTTTGTGGATTTAGCACCGGCCTTCATCAGTCCGGCTTCTACATTGCTAAAGTCATTGGGGAACTGAAGCAGCGCTCCCGGCGGAGCCTTTTTGCCCATCGTGGGGGAGACCCGCTCAACCATTTCGTAAGCGCCTAGGATCGCTTTGAGCTCTTCGGCCGATTTTTTAGAATGCGCTATGGGAGATTGGTCCCATCCTGCCCCCGGTAAGCCTTTTTGGTATTCAGCTACCAGGAAGCTTCCATCGGTCAGCATGTTGGCCTGGAGAGCGCCGTGATCTGAAACATATTCGCCAACTAAGGGAAAATGGGGACGAGCCTTCGTTGCGGCCTTCACCAAGTCAGGGGAAGGGTCAGGCTGCTCAGAGCCCGCAAACAGCTGAACGCTGAGCAAAACGAAGAGAACAATTCTAATACTAGACGAGATTGTAGTATTGCTCATATTCTTTCCGGGGAGCCGGGTCTAGCAAGGCATTGGCCTCGGGATGGTTCGTGATCTGCTTGGTCTTCGCATCGAATTCAATCGTGCCGCCGAAGCGTTGAGCTAGAACTCCCAAATTGAATACTTGGGTGAGGGGGCCCGAGACCGAGAACGGAGAACGGGTTTCTTCTTCGCCTTTGCAGGCCAGCAAGAAGTTGCTCCAGTGGTTTGAGTGCTTTTCAGTCATACGTGGAAGGGTTTCGCGCATCTCCATGAATTTTTCTTTTGGCACGATCCGCAAGGTTGAGCCATGGCTGCCTCCAGTAAACACCAGATCTTTGCTGTAGAGGATCTTGCCAGACCCTTTGACTTCGTATCCGAGAGCAGGGTCTACCTTAGGTTTATTTCCTAGTCCGTCATACCACGTTAAATCGCAAGCCGGCATACCATGACGCTCAGGGAATTTGAATTCGATCGTGCTAGACTGAGGGAAGACTAAGTCATTCGGGCCTTCGCGTTTTACGGCCGTCACCTTTTGGGGATAGCCCAGTTTCAAAAAGCGATGACAGGTATCCAGGATGTGTGGGCCCCAATCCCCAAAGGCACCACAGCCGAAATTATACCAACTGCGCCATTCCTGAGGATGCAGCTTCGAGCTGTAGGGTGGAGCGAAGTCGACACAGTCTTGCCATGCATCCCAATCCATCCCGGCGGGGATGGGTTCTTCAGGATAGCCCGTGCAAGTGGTACCCCACCCAAACCAGCGCCGTTTCCGGTTCATAAAGGCATCGATTTTGGTGACGTCCTTGACGATGCCTTTTTCGGTCCATTCCTTGAACTGAAAGTAGTTGCCGCCGGAGTGTCCCTGATTCCCCATTTGGGTGGCGACTCCCGTCTTCTTGGCCATTTTCATCATCCGCTCGCACTGGCCGAAAGTATGGGCTAGAGGCTTCTGAACGTAGATGTGTTTGCCCAGGGACATGGCCAGCATGGAGACACTGAAATGTGCGTGGTCTGGGGTCGCGATGATCAGGGCATCGATATCGTCACCCGATTTTTCAAACATCTCCTCAAAACGCCGATATCTGGCTGCTTTCGGATGAGCCTCCAAGGCGGGTTGGACATAAGGATGCTCGAGGTGGACATCACAAATCGCCGTCATTTGGCATAAACCCGTATTTAAAGCAGAAACGCGGTTTTGATCGCCTTGCTTACCATTTCCGACCATGGCCACATTAATCATCTCGCTGGGAGCGATGCCAGAAGATGACTTGTTCCCCAGGGCAATGTAAGAGGGGAGTACGGTGAAGCCTGCAAATGCAGCAGACGTTTTAAGGAATTCTCGTCGAGACGAGTAAGGATATTTCTTCATTATATTGTTCAGTATATCGAGCTTTTGTTCTATTTATAATTTGTCCTGTAGGATATTACCAAACGGGTCGGGTTTGGTTACAAAGTATTCAGAATTTTTCGAGTCATGCTTGGGATGAGCTCGTTGTAAACACCGGATATTTTACTGGTGAAGCCTTCTAACTTCCTCTTCAGAAAGGGCACGCTCCAAGAAAAGAAATTCATCCATACTACCGTTCAGTGCTCGGATAATCCGATTACTTGAAGTCTTCTTCCAATTGCCCAGCTCGGCGCTTTGGATCTGGACCTTCGGTCGGCCACGAATCCGACCCTGACCAATGACTTCGCCATCCATAAAATGTGTCACCTGTCCCGTTTCGTAATCGTATGTGACCGCAAGATGTCTCCAATGTCCGAGGTGTCTGGGTTCAAAAAGAACCTCAGAGTGGACCCGGCCTGCATCACTGATACCCAGGCCGATAATCCCAGTCTCATTGATCTGCCAGTGGACGGAATTTGCGGGAAAGTCGTCCGACATAAATAGCGCGTTCTTTCGGTCAGCAAAGCTGTCGACGCGTAAATGCATCGAAAACGTGAACGATTTAAATTCACGACCAACCCTGAGCCGGACACGATCATGGATCGTTTTGAAATCCAGAGCCCCTTTGCCTGCCCAACGTCCCTCGGACCATCGGGCTCCAACAATTGCGGCCTCAGCCTGATCACTTTGGGGATTATCCAATGGTGTCTGCCAGGATGTCTGGTCCTCAAAGTCATAATAGATCACCGTATCCGGGTCCTGTAACCACTTGGCCCGTTCTTGTTGCCATTCATTGTGTTTGGCCTGCCAATGCGCGCTCGCCATGTCTAAGATACTCTCGCGACCCACAAAATTCTTTGCTGCATTGGCGATTGATTCAAAACCGCCGGAGAGTGCGTGGCGCAGGGATTCTCCCGTTGCGAGGTGAAAGAGTGTAGCCCCATCCTTAGCGTGTATGGCTACCTCGCCATTGAGAACATGGACTTCGGATTGACCCTCTCGATCGACTGAGAAGGCAAATTCCGTACCCAAATCAATGGTATCAAACTCGGGTCCCTCGACGCGGAAACCCTGTGCTGGCTCTGGAACGAATAGCCGCATTTTTCCATAGGAAATATGGATAGCATCGTTATCGATCAATTCGAACTGAGCTGGTGCCTCAACGGTCAGGATTGCGCCGCTAAAGAAATCGATCTGTGCATATCCTTCATTCAGTTCCAAAGTACCCCTGGGAAGGGCATCATTCATATTGAATTCCGGCGAGTGGTCTCCCCAGACAAGTCCGACGGATTCCGTCAGAATTGCAACTCCACTCAAATCGTCCTGCGACAGAAGGTCGACTGGCTCAGATCTACCCATCATGATAACATTCAGCGTGACCATGGCGATCAATGCGGCTGCTAAACCGATTGTGGCAATCTGACGCGACCGATACCAAGGTCTGCCGCGCGTTTCGGGCGATGTGCGTGCTGGAAGCATAGCCGACATTTGATTCCAGTGTGATTCGCCAGTGTGATAGTTGCTGAGCCAGCGATGGAGATCCATCATACTCCGGTAGCGTTGGCGATTCTTCGGATCTTCACGGAGTAATTGGTTCAGCAACAGGCGATCGTCACTGTCCAGGTCACCCTCCTGCAGTTTGCCGATCAGGTGATCGAGGCGTGGGTCGTATGGCTCTGGCTTGCTCATAGATTTGACAACGCGATTTTGCTTTCAATACAGGCCTGCAATTCATTTCGGATGCGCATCAGCGACACTTTGACGGAGCTTGCTTTGGCTCCCGTTTGATCGACGACCTGCTTGATCGAGCCTTCTTCTTCATACCGAAGTTTAATGAGCATTCGCTGCTTTTCTGGAAGTTGATTCAAGCAATCCCGCAGGGCTAGCTCTCGCTCGTCATCCTTAGCGGAGTTAACATCTCCGTAATCCGATGCGAGCAATTCCAAGACATCATCATCAAAAACGTGGCGGTCACGCTTCCTGTCCCGGATAAAGGCGAGCGCCTGAAAATAAGCGAACTTGCGAGCCCAAGGTCTGAATTCAGCTCCAGTTCTGAACTCCTTATGCTTTTCCCATAAAACGAGATTGGTCGCCTGAAGCACGTCCTTGGCATCGTGTAGATTACCAAGTAGCCCCACCAGGTAGCCCATCAGATCATTCTGAGAGTAAGTGAGTGCGTGGATGAAATCTTTTTCCGAGTTCGGCACAGTTTTAGACTAAGACAGTTGTGTTTAAAGTATGTTACTAAGATTATTACCAAAAACACCAGAGAAGGTTACGAATTTCTTCAAGGCACGTCTAAGAACGGCTAAGACCGTCCCGGCATGCTCTCATTAACCATCCAGTTCATAACTCAGTCGGCGGATCTCGGTCGACATGGCGTCCTGAATTTTTTTGCGGTATTTGTAAGCGGTATCGACCTGGATTTCGCATTCCCGGGCGGTCTCCTCGACACGGGCACCCTTGAGCATCAATGAGTAGATATCCGGGGGCTAAGTCTGTATGATCATTATTCCTCAGATGCCGTGATTCTGTAAAAAGCTCGCTCGTTGTCATCGGTATCGATGAGCTCAAATTCAGAACCGTCCCCCTGGATGGTGAGGTAGTCGTGCCACTCCACTAAATCAAAGCTTCGTTCGACGAGATATTGACGGTTACTGACTGATTGCCAGATGATTCCTTTCCGGTCTGGCTGG
>JBCBYL010000145.1:0-5400 GCA_039815855.1 Verrucomicrobiota bacterium | reverse complement strand
TATTTTCTGTGTGCCTGCATCTTCCTGATTGTTTTAACCCTACCCAAATTTATATCGAAAACGCACGGAGCAAGTATGGCCTACGTCAAGGTGCTTGCGATGGCAGTGATTCCACTCTTTAGTTGTGCTATAATCGGAGCTGATTACTGGTTGTCCAAGTTAAAGAAGGGGCGATCAAAACCGATCCTTTTCTCATTTTGGATTTTGGTTTGCGCCTATTCCACACTCGTTACTTCTGGACGACAGCCGTTCTTTTTCGCGGATATTAATCAATCATTTCGTGAAGCAGAAGAGGCTACGGAGAAGGAGATTGCCCTCGTTTATCCCATGTATGGAGAGTACCAGAACCATGTGAGCACTACGGTGGCTAATTACAGTAATCGACTGGTGCCTCTGGATTCGGGTATTTTTAATGTAGATTCAATCCGAAAGAAAACATCATCGATCATTTTCATGGGCCCCAAATCGGTCCCCTTTGGGCAGAGTGAACCTTATGGAAGTTACCAACTGGGGTATCCACCTAGTCGTATTACAAAATTACACTACGAATCAGAACCCAGCAGCTCCTGGATCGTTGAGGGTGTCAATTTCATCGCATTAGGGCAATTTTATCGTGATTTCGATTCCATGACCGTGGCTCTTGGACGACCGACAAACAGGTCTCAACGTGATCTGGAGATCACCTATTTTGGCCAATACGCAGGTTTAAAGCAAAGCCCCAGAGTCAAGGTTAGCGTAGATGGGGAAGAGATGGGCAGCATCTCTTTAGAAAATGGTCAAAATAGAGTTCAGATGTCGCCAAGTCATCAAAACCCTGACAATAATAGTCTATTTCATCTGGTCACCTTGCAATGGGACACTTCAGTGGATCTGGGCCATGCTAAAGGAGTCTACTTCATCATCATTTCCGTAGGCTGGAACCATTCCGAATAACCTGATCAAATCGCTTTCGGATCATCGAAATTGAGTTGCTTGCAGGCATAGGAATAGGGGCAGGGGGGAGCGACTCCAAAGAGGGTGCAAGGCCTGCACGTGAGATCCTCTCGATAGTATACGAAGCTATCCTGACTAAGAGGTGCCCACTTCAGGTTGCGACCACTGGTGAAAATAGCGGAGACAGGAACCCCATAATAACTAGCTAAGTGAACTGGTCCTCCGTCAACCGTAATGACTCGCTCAACACTTGGTAAATGAGCGAGAAGTTCGACAAATCCTAAATTCAGTATGGTAGCGCGCTCTCCGAGACGTGCTGATAATTGTTCCAGAAAGGGCCGATCCTCTGGAGCCGAGACCAGGTGCAGTTTGATGGAGTTGGAACTCTTCTCAATGAGATTCAGCCAAGTCTCGATAGGGAGAAGGCGGTGTGGTTGATTGGTTCCTGAAATCCAGACGAGAGGAGGCTGGCTGGAAACCTGTTCTCTCATTCTGGGCATTGACTCGATTGGTTCAGTAAAAGCTGCTGTTGCACGCTCTCCTTGAAATAACCGTATGAAGGAGGAGACTTCATGTTCGTCCAGTGGGTCATAGCTTACTTGAAAATCAGAAAAAGCTGAGAGTCGATTGGTTTTAAAACTGACCCGCGTTCCTTTCAATGAGGCGAGCGCGTGGCAGAAAGCCTGACTGAGGCCATAGAGTTGCTCCGTATTGATTACCGTCTTAAATTGGCCTCGATGTTTGAGCAGTAGAGCAAGGGGAGACTGATTGTAGATCAGGTATTCCAGATGGAGTTTTTTGGCCAGGAGTTCAGATCTGCGATCAATCAGCCAGGTAAATTCATGGGGTGACTTCCCGATCTGATCAAGGGCGATCAGGCAGCAAATAAAGTCACCCATTCCACCGGGGCGACAGATGAGCGACTTCTCTGACCGATTGGAATGCGGTATCCAGCGCACCAGTGCGGCTACGAATAATCCAGGCCAGCAGAGAAAAGCATCGAAGAGTGGGAGAATGCGGAATATGGTTTTCATTTGCTGTAGCAGAAATTTATAGTGATACCGCTATTCAAGTAATGAAAATATACGTCGAATTTGATCAGGTTCTAATTTCTTCATCGATTGGTTCTGAAAAGATCTTAACCAAAATCAATTCGTTGCGCAAAGTCTTGCATGACCTCATTACTTCTTTGTCTTTTTCTAAAGAGAAGGAAAGTCAGGCACCGAAGGAGGAAGGAACGGATGCAGCGAATGAAGAAATAGATCTTCATTCGCTTCCCTATCATGAACCGTTGATTGATCGATTGAGGGAACTGAGGGCAGCAGGTCATGAACTTATCCTCATTGAACCAGAGGGTTTGAACCTTCGTGAGTACTTCGAATCCCGATTTCAGCTCTTTGAGCGTTCTATCCCGGCGGGTAAGGATGACCTCCTGCGAGTAGAGTTAGAGCGGGAAGAAACCGCGAGTGTTGTCATTTGTTACGAGCAGAGGAAATTTCAAGGGTTAAGCAAAACCATAAAGATTATTTCTCTCCGAAAAGAGGCTCATTCCGGTCACACTTCAGTCGAAGAAGAACTGAAGATTCCGCTACCAAAAGGCCGCCACTTTCTTGATTACCTGAAAGCATTACGTCCTCACCAATGGACGAAAAACTTCTTTGTCTTTGGGCCGCTACTCGCATCTCTGGACTGGTTCAATCTGAAGCTCTGGATGGATAGTGGTGTTGCTTTTGTCTGCTTCACATGTATTTCCTCAGCGATTTATCTGATGAACGACCTTCTGGACGTGCAGATGGATCGCTGCCATCCGGAAAAGAAATTCCGCCCGATCGCTTCGGGCGTTCTACATCCGCTCATGGCACTTGCGATGTCGATCAGCCTCTTGGCAGTGAGTTACGGATTTGCTTTCAGCTTTGAACCAACACTTGGTCTGGTGCTGGTCATCTATGGTGCAGCGGCCACCCTGTACAGTCTTTATTTCAAATTTCAGGTCATTCTCGATATCGTCATCCTCTCCTGTTTATATCTGTTGCGCCTCTGGGCTGGATCTGAGGCCAGTGGAATTCCACTATCATTGTGGTTTCTGGGATTTGTCCTCTTTGGCTGCTTTAGTTTGGCTTCCCTCAAACGTTACATCGAGCAACTGATGTGGAGCTCGAAACAAATGGGACAGGGGACTTCAAGGACTGCTTATCAAGCTAATGATGCTCCTATTATCATGAATTTAGGGGTGACTTCAGGTCTTATTGCCAGCCTGACCCTGGCCCTATTTATTACACGTCCAGAGACAGCCTCTTCCTACCAACAACCCGAGCTCCTGCTGCTGATTGTGCCCTTAATGATCTATTGGGTCGTACAACTCTGGGTGACAGCTCACCGGGGCGAAGCAAAATCAGATCCCATTAGTGAAGTGATTCGTGACCCTAAGTCGTTTTTGATTGCGATTCTGGTCGCTGCGATTGTGATAACGGCCAAGTACGGGTAAGTACTAACGATCTCTCTTTAAACTCTCTGGAACGTCCGGGATAGAACGGACGGCAGGAAGGGCCCCTGAAGGACAGCTGCCAAGGTGCAGAGACTGTTTTTTGATTCCAGAAGTGGATACCAGCTTTCTTCCTCTGGCCGCTCGCAAGTCCGGCTTTCCGGATCTTGATGCCACTGAATCATCTTCTTACGGAAGAAACTGACGACGATTTCATCGATCCCATGATCATGTTTTCCAATTTCACGATATCCAGCCCGCTGGAACAATTCCCTTAAGGTTTTTTCGGAAAAGAACTGCAAATGTCTGGGGGGATCCCAGGAGCACCAATCCGTTCCAAACCAGTTCACGGCAGGAGATTCAACATTCGGAACGACCACCATGACATAATCAATGTTGGCAGTATGGAAAGCCTTAATCATTTCGAGAGGGTAGTGGACATGCTCTAGCACGTGTCGCATGACAATGGCGTTGGTATCCAGCGTTTCGAGGACACTGGTTTCGTTGAGATTGATCGAGCTGTAAGGAATATCATCATGGGGCCACTCGGATTCCGGAAAGAAATCCATTCCTTTGGCCTGAAGTTGACTCTCCTTGAAAAAACGCGCGAGTTGTCCGTCACCCGTCCCTAAATCGATGATTTTAGAATTGGGTTTAAGGTTATTGAGCAAAGTATGGCATTCGGATTGAAATGCGAATCGACGGAAGAAATTGAAGAGGGTGGGAGGTTTTGTGGTCATATTCTGACCAGCATGGTTTGCGTAGTGTTCTGCTATATGCTCCAGGTCCGGGGCCGGGTCGAGGTAGAGAAATTGTGTTTCAGGGCATTTGACGACCTGATATTCATCCCCGGTATAATGATCGATGATGGTCTTGTAGCTTTGAGCCGACTGATTACCAGTGATAGGGCATGCTCTTTTTTCTAATCCAGTAGCCACCGATGTATCTAAGGGCTGTGGCGACCTATTGGCAAGTGGATAACCTTTAAAGAAATGATATCCACCTGACTCAGAGTAAGACTCTATCCCAAACGTAGTGCTACTCGCTTAGAAAAGATCACCGGAGATGAGGAAAAATCCTTTTCTTCATGCAAAAGATAGAGATGATTTCAGTAATGGAAGTTGGGTTCAATCTACGTAAGACACCTCTAAGCCGCTCCATACAGATCTTAAAATTTCTTTCTCTCTTTGGGATTATTCTAGCGATCACTTTCATCTCCCTGGGTTTGTTTTCTTCTGACGGATACAGCACCAATATTTTTCTATTCATCTTCATACGCTACGGACTCTGGTCACTCCTCGCGGTTCTGATTCTGTTGCTGGTGGTGAGATGGAAACTTCCTGACTGGTTCAATGCAGAGCTCAGCAGTCATTTGGAACTTAAGCCAAAGCACATTTTGCTCATGGCGTTAGCAGTCATTCCATTGATCGGGATGGGGCACTTTGTGGTAATGCATGCGTATCCATTCTCGAGTGATGAGTTCATGGTCAAGTATCAGGCAGAGCTCTTTGCCCAAGGGCATCTGACAGATGATACCAGCTCTCTTCCACAGGAAATGGTCTTTGCCATGAAGGAGATCAATGTGCTGTCTGATGCAGAGGGAGGGAATTGGGCATCAAGCTATCTTCCTCTAGCTAGCATGGTTCTGAGCCTGTTTGAGCTTCTCGGTGTTCCATGGCTTCTTAGCCCGCTTCTGGTCGCTGGTTCTATCCTAATGATGGGGAGATTACTATTGAGGGAATACAAACCGCCATCGTCACGAAGCTGGAGTTTCGTAGCTCTGGTCACCTTCGCTCTCTCGCCACAGCTCTTACTCACCGGGATGACCTATTACGCTATGAATCTCCATTTATTCATAACGGTACTGTGGTTAAGTTGTTATCGGTCCGACGATCTGATTCTGAGAGGGGCGACTCCCTGGATTGGGGTTCTGGGCCTGGGAGTTCATCAACCGTTTCTTCATGCCTCGTTTGTGATTCCATTTT
>JBCBYL010000122.1:0-6819 GCA_039815855.1 Verrucomicrobiota bacterium | reverse complement strand
ATGTTCAAACTCCTGACGATAAAGAAGTTCGACAAGACTATCCCTATTACCATTTTTTCAAGCGTTCAAATCCCATGTGGCACCGAGGAGACGAATTGGTCAGCTTGATCAGTTTAAAGGAAGAAAATTGGAGACCACTAGCTATACGGATTCTTAAGTGGAATCATGAATCTTCGTAGTCTAAAGGCACATTTTTCTTGGACTTGCTGGGAGCAATCGTCGCGTCTGGCTGCTTGGAGCTTTGCTCAAGCTCTGAATGATCCACTCCAAATCCAAAATAAAGTTTTTCAATCGATACTGGCGCAGGCGGAAGGATCTATTTGGGCAAATCACTATAAAATCACTGCTCAGACAAGCCTGGCTGAATTTAGAGAAAACGTTCCAGTGCAGGACCCCTCTGACTTCGAGAAGTGGACATCTCGTATGATGAAGGGAGAAAAAAATGTCCTCATCAATCGGCCAACAGATCGTCTAGTGCCGACCAGTGGAACAACAGGTAAACGCAAGTTGATTCCACTCACCTCAGAAAGTAGACGCGAATTTTCGATCGGAATAAATTTATGGGTCAATAATACACTCAGCCGATTCCCTCAAATGAAGTCAGGTCGATCTTATATAGCTACCTCGCCTTATATCGATATAGAGAACGACAACAGTTCTATCTCTATTGGCTTCGCTAAAGATTCAGAATACTTAGGGGCGGTAGAGAAATTTATTCTAAGTCATATATCGAGCATTCCATTCTCAGTTTCCCAGCTACGAGGCTCTGAGTGGCGTATCGCAACAAGAAACCATTTATTAGCAACCAAAGATCTGACTTTTCTCTCACTATGGCATCCGAGCTATATAGAATCACTTTTCGAGAGAGCTGAATTAGCCAATTTAAAAAACCTGTGGCCTAAATTAGCGGTCATTTCCTGTTGGGCAGATGGGGCCTGCGCAGATGCAGCATCGAGACTCTTGTCATATTTTCCTCAAGCTCAGCTTATCCCAAAAGGTATTTGGTTAACCGAGGGCATCATAAGTCTTCCATGGAATGAGATGTATCCTATCGCGTTGCCTTGTGGATTTTTTGAGTTTGAAGCAGAGGGCGGGAACATTTGCGGGATTGATGGATTAATCGTAGGTCATACATATCGGCCTGTGTTATCTAACCATGCTGGTCTATATCGCTATCGATTGGGTGATTTAATTAGAGTTACAGGATTTATTAAGCAGACCCCTTGCGTGCGCTGGGTTGGCAGAGCCGATCAAATTTCTGATTTATGTGGTGAAAAATTATCTGAAGCAGGCGTTTCGGCAGCAATCGACTCTTTAGGTTCTCATGAGAATGCCTTTTTCCTACCTATCTGCGAAGGTCTATCACAGTTTTATCTCTTCATCACAAGCACAGAAAAGGAACTGCCAGTCAACCTCGATAGTCTTGATCAAATACTCAAAAAGAACATTCACTATCAATGGGCGAGAGAACTTGGTCAGCTTGATCGTTTGCGACACATAGAGGTAGATAATTCGAAATTAAGCGAAGCTTTGGAATTCATTTCTATTCAGCGAGGTGAGCATAGAAAAGCTACCAGACTAATCCCAAATGATTATGTTCAGACTGTATTAGATATATTAGATATTTCACGTGTCGAGATAACTAGATAAACCTACTTTTAATGTAATTTGTAAGTGCAGCATTATACATTCCAGCTCATCTCTGGCCTATTTACTCTCCTTCCGTGCACCAGAGAGTCATCACGTTTTTAGAAAGCTCAACTGATCGTTTGGAATGAAATATTGATGATCAACCCTAGACTGGCTTAGGTATCGTGTTCTAAAATGGCTTGTGCAGTGCCAAATGAGTATGATATTGATCACTCTGTGAAACCAGCCTGCACATTCATTCTTATCCTCCTGACGGCGACAGTCGGTCTCCCACAGAATCCTCTGGACTCAGCAACCGCTTTATTGCCAGTAGAATCTTCTGTTTCAGACTACCGTATTGCCGGGAAGTTATATCGAAATATCGAATCGGTTACCTACCGGAATAGAAAAATCATCTTCCAATCAGAATCTGGAATATCTTCAATTGCTGTAGAAAAACTGGAGTATTTAGACTTTAAAGAACTTCCCGAGTCGATTCTTGAAGAAGTCCGTGCTGATATCCCCCTGTTAGTCGAGCGCCTTGAACAAATCCAATCAGAATCATACTTCCACTATTTAGAGGTAGAAGTTCCTGAACTGACCATCGGCTCTGACATGATTTTAAATGTAGATCGGATCGTCGTGGACAAGCGTGATTTGACGCTTTCTCATGAAGCAGGACAGTTTAATATCAGGCTAGCAAAACTTACTAAAAGCGATTTTTCTCAGCTCCCAGAAAGCGTTCAGGAGATTCTTGCAAAACGCTTTTTTTACTTCCGAGCGAGCCCGCTCCCCGAAACACTCAAGTCCGCCCATAACTATCAGGGGCCTCTCGATCAATTCATCGCCCGTTTTTCAGAATCCGAGCAGATCGTTCTCTCGATTGACCCGCTCATTCGTCGTGGGGTGATCCCGCGTAACGCGCAGGTCTATCTGAACTGGCAGGAGGGTGAGCCGGTTTTTGAAAGTCTTATTGAACAATTCCAAAAGATCGACAGACGTCTCACTGTTTATCATATCACCGAAGGTCTGTATTTTGTCTCTTTTGAGGACTGCGAAATCATTCACCGAGCCCTGTTGACCTTTTTAGATCGTGATTACCTCCGAACACTAGAATGGCTTGAATTTGCTGAGTCCTCGGGGACCTTCATGGATCGATATATTGAGCAAGCCTCTCAACGCCTGAAGGAAACACAAATCCAGATGGCCTCATATCAAGACATTGAGAGAACGATTTTTTCGATGATGAACGAGAGTCGCTCGCCTCGTTCCACTGATTTAGGCACCAGCACCCTGGATGCTTCTACCATGGAAGTAATCGAACAGGGTAGAGCTCTAGTCAGCAATCTATTAGAAGAATTTCTGGGGGGATCATCCATTATCTCCGTATCTGGAAACGATTGGGTTCCTGCCCAGTTTCGCTTAACGACCTGTCAATCGATCATGGAGATCGTCAGCAAAAGTATCCGCATAGAAAATCATCTCGCCACCCTGCGCGAAAATCGTGTCCCGGGAATTCCTCCGTCTCCTAATCACTTTCTTGATCGGGTCACTGAAAACATGGAAACATTGCAACTGCTTCATGATTCTCTCGATGAAATCACCAAGCGTAGTCAACTGGTCAATCTAGAGGATCATCTGCCGAAAAATGCAATCGGAACCATTAGCAGAGATCACTATGACCGGCTCAAATTAATGACCGATAATTCTTATGCGAACTCCTGGGATTGGGACACCAGGGTTCTTTCCGGTTCTCTCGATACCTTCGGAAAAATTCTCACTGACACCGAATTCGAACAACTATCGAGCGGACCTACTGGATTTCTGACTAACCAAGCCCTGCTTGCACCTCATATCGAAGCAAGAATCAAATCACTTTTCCTGCCAGGAACAGAAAGCGTCCCTTCACCAGCTAGTGTTCCCTGGAACTCCAGCGTCGGGTTTGCCACTGGCCTGGTCGTCTCCAGCCCTCGCTACGGAGATATTTACGGCGACACCTTCGTATTCGCCGTAGACAAGAAGGCTGACCCCAAATCAGCGATGCCAATCAGTTCGATTATGGTCGATACAGATGTCGATTATGACAAGAAATTGAGTGAGGTTTTCCACTACCAATCGCTAGAAAGCCGGCTGGATTTTTATGCAATTTATAGCATGCGCCGTGCAATGCTTTGGGCCCTATCCCATGAAAAGCTTGAGAAGCTATTGAAAACAGTAAAGGAATCTGGAAACACCCTTGTCTTAAAACTGGAGCAGGGGCTTGGTATTAACTTAGGCGGAGATTCGGCTGGTGTGGCTTGGGCCTTAGCCATTCAATCCGCAACTACCGACATACCTCTTCATTCTGAGATCGCGGTAACAGGGTCAATCGGTCCTGAGGGGCTCATAGCTGAAGTCGGAGGCATTTATTTTAAAGTAAACGGAGCACGTGAAAAACGCTGTCTCGCGCTTTTTCTGCCTACCGAAAATGAGGCGGATGTAGACTCCATTTCAATGGAGACTCATCTTAATCTGCAAATCATTGGAGCGTCATCTTTGGATGATCTGCAGCCTTTCGTCTTTGATACCAATGAAAGTAAGAGCCTAAAAACTTACTTACCGGGTGCGACTCCACGCAGCGATGAGATGATCACCTCTTTCAAAAATCTAACTTCAGCTTACCTCACCGCCCTTTATCGCATCGATCAACAGGAGTTTAATAAAGCAAGTTGGGTACTTCAGCAAATACTCGAGGTCGTGCCTAACCATTATTCCGCCCGTAGATTATTGGATGCGATTGAGCCCAAAATCAGCTCATCTGAAGGAATTTCCGTCGACTCAGAATTTCTTGCCGCGATTGGATTTCAGGAGAAAGTGATATCGACTGAAAAAGAAAAGAATACTCTCCAGTCCTTGTTAGCTGAGAATATGATCTTTGTCTACATGGGCGGTGCAGTGTTGATTTGTCTACTCTTCGCCATATTTGTGATGTGGCTCTACTCGAAAAAATACCGATATTAAATTAGCCTCCGCTCTTTCTGCTGTTCAAGTTAAGGTTGGATGTGTCAGACTGCGGTCATGGTTGAAAGCAGTGCCCCACAAAAGAGCACAGGACGCGCCTTTTCCTGGTACAACCTGTTCGCCCCGATTGTTTTAGCCATCCTTTCACTTCTCCTGAGCGGATTCGTTTTTATGGAGATTCTTGAGAACATGACGCTGGATCAGAGAATCCGGCTGCGAGCTGCAGACCAGGCAGCTCCCGATTCACGTCTCATGCTCATCGCAATAGAGGAATCATCAGAGGATGTTCTGGGAAGGTGGCCATGGGGGAGGGATGTCCATGCAGAATTTCTACAAATCGTTAATCCCGCTAAGCCAGCTGTTTATACCTTCGATGTCATTTTTCCTACCTACACCGTCACCGCTAATAATAATGATTCAGGAATTGCAACCGCCTCAGTTGCTGATCTGGCTTTCGCAGATGCATGCAAGTCACTTAATGTGCCTGTTGTTCTGGGTGCAGTTCAAATCCGGGAGTCAGACCTTGATCGGAAATTTGGCCAATCCATTGATGTGGATACTAAGCTAGGCTGGCCGGCATCCATCGAGATCACGAATTCCGATTTCAATTCAGCAGATAAAGTCGAAATTTCTTATTCCGAACTTCTTGCGCATACTGCTTCTGGTCTAGTCAATGCTGACCCTCATTCCGATGGGGTCGTCCGTGAAATCGATATGGTAGCCATTATCGAGACTCCCGGAGTAGATCAAGTCGTGCCTTCGCTAGCCCTTCAGACGCTGATCCAATTCTGGAAGCTTGATCCGGCTCAGCACATTCGAGTCGTGCCTGGGGAGGCTGTTTATATTGATTCGCCCGTCGTTCAGCGACGGATTCCTATCAATGAAAAAGGGCGCTACGCAGTAAATTACCGTCATAGCTTAAAAGAATATATTGATACGAATTCTGCGGTTTCGTTTATAGGAGTCCTCCAAGGGTATTATGAGCTCAATTTTGAAAATAATCGGCTCAATAATCTGCCGGAGATTGAGAATAAGATCCTGCTTCTTGGCCAGACTGCAGTCGGCATGGCAGACATGGCGGAAAGCCCGTTCTCGCCACGTGCCCCACTGCCTATGGTGCACATGAACGTGCTCGATAATATCCTCAATGAAGATTACATGATGAAGCCGCCAGATTGGCTCACTTGGTTGGCTTTCATCCTCATTGCATACGCAACCCTACTGCCCACAGCGCGATTGGGCTTCTGGCTCAAAGTGATTATCCCATTCATCGTCTTACTCATCTATTTACCGGTTAGCTATCTCGCTTTCGAACTTTCAAGTATCCATCTGGAAGTGGTGGCTCCAGGTCTTGCCTTTTTCATCCTCCACGTCGGTTCTATCGGGAAACAGGTTCTGGAAGAACGAAAAGCGAAAGAGGAAATGAAACGGACTTTTTCAGCCTATGTCGCGCCGGGAATTATCGATTCTATCTATTCAGATCCCGATAAACTTCAGCTCGGTGGGGCAAAGAAGGAGGTTACCATTCTCTTCACTGATATCCGGTCCTTCACGACTATGACCGAGAATATGGACTCCGAAGTCCTGGTCGCTCAACTCAATGAATATTTTGCAGAAATGGTGGACTCGATCATGACCCAGCAGGGCACACTCCATAAATTTATTGGGGACGCAATCATGGCGGTCTGGGGTGACATCAAATACTCAGGCCCGACCATCGACGCAGGACTTGGCTTGAGTTCCTCCCTTGAAATGAGAAACCGCCTGCGCAAGTTAAACCAGAGCTGGAAGGCGGAAGGGCGCCCTGAATTTCACATGGGGATTGGACTGAATTTTGGGCAAGTGGTGGTCGGTAATATCGGCGCCCCCCAGAGAATGGAGTTTACCGTCATCGGCGATGCAGTGAACTTGGCGGCCAGGTTGGAATCTTTGAACAAACAATTTGGGACGGAAATCCTCGTGGGAGAATCGATTTACAATCTGACTCATGAACGCTTTGCCTTTCGATTTGCCGGAAACATACAGGTAAAAGGCAAAGGAGTAGCTGTTCCTGTGTATGAAGCACTCTATGAAATCGGGAAGGAAAATGAGTCTCCTTACAGCGTAGAGTGGATCCAACTCTACTCTGAGGCAACAACCCGTTATTTTGAGAGGAGATTTGATGTCGCCGCCAGACTCTATGAAGCGTGT
>JBCBYL010000222.1:0-2201 GCA_039815855.1 Verrucomicrobiota bacterium | reverse complement strand
TAAATTCATAAACTGCCTTATTTCGTCTTCTTCTTGGTTGTTTTCGGTGCTTCCGCAACGCTGACCAATTTTACATTGGATGCGTGGATTGGCATTTCACGCTCTTCAAACCCACCCTTGGGATTATCCTGGGAAGGACGGATTGCCTTTTTCCGCAAATTGACGCCTTCGACGACAACGGTGCCTTTTTTGCGCAAGACTTGGAGGACCTTACCTGATTTTCCCTTATGAGCGCCACTGATGATCGTCACTTCATCCTCGCGCTTGACGTGGTATTTTCTTGGTAGAGTTAGTGTCGATGCGCTCATAGAACCTCCGGTGCAAGGGAAACAATTTTCATATAATTTCTTTCCCGTAGTTCACGTGCCACAGGTCCAAAGATCCGTGTGCCTTTCGGGTTTTTATCCTTATCGATAATCACGATCGCATTGTTATCAAAACGAAGAATGGAACCGTCAACACGGCGGATGGGAGCTTTGGTGCGCACCACGACTGCCCGGACGACGTCACTTTTCTTTACGTTTCCATCTGGAGCCGCTTCTTTGATGTGTGCGGTAATCACGTCCCCAATGCCTGCTGACTTGGAGCGCTTACCGATGACACCAATCATCCGCGCTCTGCGAGCACCTGTGTTATCAGCAACATCTATCCAACTAAGTAATTGTATCATTGACTTGACCCTTAATGCTTAACGATTTCTTTGAGGACCCAGCGCTTCCTCTTACTCATTGGTCTACACTCCTCGACACGGACGGTATCTCCTTCTTGAGCTTGCCCCTCCTCGTCGTGGGCAATGAGACGCTTCGAAATTTTGATGATTTTTTTGTATAGAGGATGCGGAACTCGTCTGGTTACCTTCACTGCAATGGACTTATCCATTTTAGTAGAGACAACGATGCCGACCCGCTCCTTAATGGAAGCAGATGTTGTCGCATTCTCGGTTGCTGTTGTTTCACTCATAATATTTTTCCTTAAGCCGTTGCTGCTTCAGCCTGAGCTTCCTTGTTTGCACGTTCGCTGATGACGGTTTCAATCTTAGCGATTGTGCGTCGGATATCCCGAATTCGGCTTGGACGTTCCAGTTGTCCACTTTGTTGTTGGATACGCAACTTCAAGGCTTCATCTTTGAGATCCTGGATCTTTGCCTTGAGTTCTGCGTCACTCATCGCTCTTACGTCATCTATCTTCATGCTACCAATTTCCTTTCACGAGTAATAAAACGTGTACGAATCGGGAGTTTAGATGCAGCCAGGCGTAACCCTTCTCTGGCAATACTTTCTGGAAGACCATCAAGCTCAAAGAGAACATGTCCCGGGCGGACCACTGCTACCCAATATTCAGGATTCGATTTACCTTTACCCATCCGGGTCTCTGGCGGGCGCTTAGAGACTGGCTTATGAGGGAACATGCGAATCCAAATTTTCCCTTTCCGTTTCATGTGACGGGTAATGGCAATACGTGCCGCCTCAATCTGAGTGTTGGTGATCCAAGCCCGATCGAGGGTCTGAAGCCCGTATTCTCCGAAGGAGAGTTGAGTTCCACGCGATGCATTACCAGCGCGTGAACCACGCTGTTGTTTGCGGTATTTAACTTTCTTAGGAAGTAATGGCATATCTCACTAAGCAGCCTGAACTGGCGCTTCCTCCTCTTTTAAACAAATCCAAACTTTAATTCCAATGACACCAGCGGGTGTGCTGGCCCTTGCCGTCCCGTAATCCACATTGGCGCGCAATGTGTGAAGGGGAACCTTCCCCTGACGATATTCTTCTGAGCGGGCAATTTCTGCGCCCTGTAAACGTCCAGCACTGCGAACCCGGATTCCTAATGCTCCGAAATCCATCGTCGTCTGAATCGCTTTTTTCATGGCACGGCGGAAATTGATCCGGCGTTCCAACTGGAGCGCAATGTTTTCTGCGACCAATTGCGCATCGAGCTCAGGCATCTTCACCTCTTTGACATCAACAAGTATTTCGCGATGAGGAACCATCTCACGTAATTCCTGTTTCAGCTTATCAAGCTCAGAAGCTTTACGACCGATGACCACTCCAGGACGAGCTGTGAAAATATTCACACGAACCCGGTTTGATGCGCGCTCGATCATGATTTTTGAAACGGCGGCAGTGTAGAGGCGTTTCTTTAAGAAACTTCTGATGTCGTGGTCTTCTTTGAGGAAGACCGGAAAATCTTTCTTATCTGCATAC
>JBCBYL010000224.1:0-2180 GCA_039815855.1 Verrucomicrobiota bacterium | reverse complement strand
GGTCAAGGTCGTAGCTCACAACGGAAACTACCTCCTCAATATTGGCCCTAAAGCCGATGGCACCATTCCGGATCAAAGTATCAAAATTCTCCACGACCTCGGAAAATGGGTAAAGCTGAACGAAGAAGCGATCTTCGGCACCGAATGCACCCCCTACCGCGATGAATCCATGACGACCCACAAATGGGGCACCTGCACCATGAAAGAGAATAACCTCTTCCTCTTTGTCGAAAATTGGCCAACCGACGGAAAAATCGAACTCCCTCTCATTCAGAATGAACTCAACAATGTCTCCTTCCTGGCCAGAGGAGATCAAGCCAGCTTAAAACACAGCCGCTCGACTGACAGTCGGGGTAACGCGGTCATTACCATTGAAGTCCCCTCCACTCCTCCGGCAGATGAGATCATCGTCCTCAAAGCCGAAATGGATGGAACGGTCAAGCTCGACCCGGTCAAACACCATTACCATAAAGCGAACAAACAGATTGTACTCGATGGCAGAGACTTTCACGCGATCACGGCTGCCAAAACAGGGATCTATTACGACAATGAGATGGGCGCCATCCATAAATTCAGAGGTGGTGATGCCCCGGTCTGGACTTTCGATGTCCCCGTAGCTGGCGAGTATGAAATTGAAATTCTCGGGTCAGGACATCGCAACCTCTCTAAAGGAAAGCAGAATACCATTCGCATTGACGGTCAACCGACTCTCGAGTTTACCGTTCAGACCACGAAGGCAGAAACCGGCGGCGATGATGACTGGACTAATTTCAAACCGCATACCATCGGCACCGTCACCCTCAAAGAAGGCCGAAGCGAACTTGCGATTATTCCCAAGCCCAGACAAAAAGGCTGGAACATGTCCGTCAAGCAAGTGACCCTCACCCAGATCAATTAGCGCGTTTCCAATCCCCCATATCCTCCCCTGTGCGCAGCATAGGGGAGGTCCCGGAGTGAAACGAAGGGGGAGGGGTTGTCCCCTACCCCAGGCTTAAGCAAGCAGAACTCCTTAGGCCTCAATCCAGTGGTTGCAGTGAGATGTCCTTAAATCGGACGAGCATGTGACCACCACGATGAATCTGGAGGAAGATATGACCATTCATGCCCACATCACGGGCCATATGGATCTCATCGTCTAACCTTCCAGCGCCATCGTAATCCACAACCGGAACACCATTGATCACTGTTTTGATTTGCGTTCCCCGGCAAATGATCTGCACCTCATTCCAGACATCCTCCTCATCCGCGTGAAACCATTTCCACCCTTCCGGCGCATGGTGCGGCTTGGCTTTGCTCGGCGGCCCCTGCAGAGGACTCAGCCACTGCTTCAATTCACGCGTCTCATCATAAAGAAAGCCGCTGCGCCATGGAGCAGGCGGATGAATATCGATTTGGGGACCATCGAGCCAGTATTTCTCTTCGTCATAGCGGCTACGCACCTGAATCCCGCTGTTGCCTTTCCCTTCTGAAACCGTTTGCACCTTCAGGTTAAGCTCAAAGTCATCATACTCTTCCTCGGTCATGAGCCAGATATAATCATGCTTGCTTCCCTCAGGAACACGTGCCGTGATCGCACCATCCTCCACCCGCCAGTAGTCTTTATCCTGATCTTTGGGCTTACACTTCACCACCCAGCCCTGAAGTGTCTCCCCATCAAACAGAGAGACAGACTCCGAAGCCGGCTTGCTGCAAGCCATAGACCATAGACATACAAAACTGAGAAAAAGCGGGAATGCTGTTCGTTTCATCATAAGCAACAGAATGCCTGAATGAATGACTGGACTCAATGACTCGTTTCCAGATCCAGCGAATCAAGTCATCAATGGTTATAATCTAGCGACTGCCATCTTCACGCGTTGGACTCATCGGTAAATCCCTTTCGTTTTGACTGATCTCATTCCAGCTGCTAACACTTTACATGCGAGAACGGATTTATCCTTAAGGACAAAACCACTCCTACAAACCATGATCAGCATCTCATCAATTTCTGTCTTCTTGTATTATGTGGAAAACGTTTGCTCTCAATCAACAGGTTACGTTGATTGTTTATTTAAATAGATGGATTTTATGAAGTATTGGAAAATACCAAAATCAATCTAATATAAATTCGAGCGATAAATGAACATTTCTATAGTAGGACTCTTCTTCCCTTGGTATTCGGTCGCTGTCTTTGTTGTAGC
>JBCBYL010000072.1:0-12579 GCA_039815855.1 Verrucomicrobiota bacterium | reverse complement strand
GAGCGAGTGCGAATCGGGCTGATAGGCTGTGGTATTCGGGGAAAGAAACTATGCAACCTTTTTAAGAAGGAAGGAGAGGCGCAGGTGGTGGCAATATGCGACCCGGATACTGCTCAAATGGATAGGCTGGCTGGTCAACAGTTCAAGTCCTCTCCCGCTTCAGTAGATCAAGTTCAGGATTATCGAAAATTATTGGAAAGAAATGATATCGATGCGGTCCTGATCGCATCGCCAAACCATTGGCATGTACTCCAAGCCATCCAATCGGTTCAGGCGGGTAAACATGTGTACGTCGAGAAGCCTGTTAGCCATGATCCTTGGGAGGGGCTACAGTTACTAGCCGCCAGTCAGAAATACAACAAGGTCATTGCAGCCGGGCATCAAAATCGTTCCGACCCGGGACCTCGCGATGGGATTGCTTACGTACGGTCAGGTGCGCTTGGGAAAATAGAGCATGTTCACATTTGTTGTGTGAAGAATCGTTCAGGCATAGGCAAGACGGACCAACCTTTACCTGCTCCTGATACCTGTAACTATGATCTCTGGCTCGGTCCTGCTCAGGACCTTCCCATGCATCGTGAACAATTTCATTATGACTGGCACTGGATATGGAATACAGGCAATGGAGATATTGGGAATCAAGGCCCGCATGAGATTGATCTGGCGAATTGGACACTAGGTGACCCAGATGCTCCCGAGACGATTCAAGCTTACGGAGGACGCTTTGGATGGGATGATGCTGGAGAGACACCTAACCTGATCGTAGCGCACTATAGACAGGCAGGAATTCCGGTCACGATTGAGGTCAATGATCTAGCGTTAAGTCCCGAAAAGCGCGTGGCTGCTAATCGTAACGGGGTGAGAACCGGGATTATTATTCAATGCGAAGAGGGTTTTGTCAAAGGGGGGAGAGGTGGAATGTATGCCACTGGCCTGGATGGAGGCAAACCTGTGCAGAAGTTCCCTGGAGATGGCGGCAAGTCGCACTCCACCAATTTCATCACCGCGGTCAAGAGTAACTCAGATGCCCACTGTGCTTCAACAGTGAGCACCGCTCTGAAAGCGGCACTCATCAGCCAGATGGCAAATCTATCGTTCCGAACAGGTGATGCGCGAAATCTGACTGAAGTGAAGAAGGAAGTGGCTGGTAATGAGGTTCTCGAGCGTGTTCTCTCTGATCAGGCGGCGCAGCTAAACAACTGGAACCTGGATGAGCCCGTTTTTCAGTGGGGTACCACCGTGAAGCAATCTGGAAATGGGAAGCAACTTACCGGTGGTGACTTCAATCCTGCCTGGCTCAGGAAAAGTGGCCGAGGCAACTTCGAAGTTCCTGAGATTGCTTAGATCTGTGAGCCAGCTGGCGTTGATGAGGATTGATGAACCGGGATGAGCTTTTGGGTAGATGAAAGCTTAGATTCCTGCTCCCTTTCTGCCTGCTTCGTCAGCGTCTGTTCCATAAAGTGCTCTTGAGCACGAAAAGGGCTACTTCCTTGCTTGTTCTTATGCCGGTAATGGAAGCCTTGCGAATCGATCTTACGTGATTTTGCATTATCAGCCAGGAAGGGTTCGATGATTTCCTCTTTGAGGCGTCGCTTGATGTCTTTATCCAAGACAGGGAAAATCACTTCGACCCTCCGGTTCAAATTACGGGGCATCCAGTCTGCGCTCCCGAGATAAAGCTCATTCTGACCCAGGTGGTGAAAGAGAAAGATCCGGCTATGTTCTAGATACTGGTCTACGATGCTTCGGATGGTGATATTTTCACTCAGACCGGTGATTCCAGGCCGCAGGCAACAAATTCCGCGCACGATGAGATCAACCTTCACTCCAGCTTGGGAGGCGCGGTACAGGGCATGCATGATCTGAGGATCGACCAGAGAATTCATTTTCGCAAAGATGCCTGAATCCTTACCATTCTGAGCGTGGGTGATTTCTCTTTCGATCATTTCGAGAAAGCGTTGCCTCATTTCGAAAGGAGCCACGAGAAGGTGCCGGAATTTAGGCTGAGGAGACATGCCGGTCATGGCATTAAAGAGAGCAGCGACCTCTGAGGTGATTTCAGGCCGTGCCGTGAAGAGCCCCAGATCGGTATAGAGTCTTGCCGTCTTGGTATGATAGTTCCCGGTGCCAAGGTGACAGTAGTGCCGGATCCGGTCAGCATCTCTGCGTACAATCATCAGTGTTTTACAGTGTGTCTTGAGGCCGACGAGCCCGTAAACGACATGGATTCCCTGTTCTTCCATCCGCCGGGCCCAGGAAATGTTGTTTGCTTCATCAAACCGGGCTTTCAATTCAACCAGAACGGTAACTTGTTTCCCATTCTCGGCCGCGCGGATGAGGGCCTTCACAATCGGTGAGTCGCCGCTCGTTCGATAGAGCGTCATTTTGATGGCGAGGACTCTGGGATCGATGGCAGACTGATCGACAAATTCAACGACAGAGGAAAAGCTCTCATAGGGATGGTGTAGGAGTTGATCTTTTGTTCTGATCTGGTGGAAGAAGCTTTGATCAGGGGTGCTCTGCAGCACGGTTGGTGCATTGTAGGTTGGATAACTGAGATGGCTCGGGGCCTCCAGCTCACAGAGTGGCATGAGCCGAAGAAGATTGAGAGGGCCATTGACAGGATAGCAGTCTTCCGGTTTGAGAGCGAATTTGTCGAGAAGGTAGTCAATCACTTCCGGAGGACAGGACTGTTCCACTTCCAAACGCACGGCATTGCCCCGGTTACGATTTCGAAGTTCTTCTTCAATCTTACTCAGTAAGTTTTGCACCTCTTCATCATCGATATAGAGATCACTATTCCGGGTGACCCGGAACGGGTAAGCACCTGCTAAGGTCGTTCCCGGGAAGAGCGCACCGCAGTATTCCTGAACCAGTCGGCTTAAGAGAATGAAATCATGCTGATGCGAGAGCCGATTAGGTAGTTCGATCAAGCGATTGAGGGCGCGGGGAACCTGAACAATGGCATAGCGCTCATCTTCTTCTGCTAAAGTGGGCTTCAAGACGCATATGAGATTCAGGCTCTTGTTCAATAATTGAGGGAAGGGGTGGCTGGGATCGATGGCGAGCGGAGTCAGAACTGGAAAGACCTCATTGAAAAAGTAATTTCGCACCCATTGGCGGTCTTGCTCGGTTAGATTGAGAATTTGGTGAAAGGTAATGTTTTCTTTTGCTAAAGCAGGCTTTAACTCACCATTCCAAAGCTGGTATTGATCGTCGACCATCCGTTGTACGCGCTGAAAAATACGTTGAAAGGTTTCCTTGGCACTCAAGCCATCCGGGCCGGGGTCATTGGCTCGGTTGTCGATTTGTTGTTTAATCCCAGCCACGCGCACCTCAAAGAATTCATCTAAGTTAGAACTGACGATGGCTAGAAATTTGACTCGCTCCAGGAGCGGTGTGGCGGGGTCTAAGGCCTCTTCTAAGACTCGTTGATTAAATTCTAACCAACTCAATTCGCGATTAGTATAATATCGTGTCTCAGTGATATCGATTTGTTCGCTCATCATTGAGAACTTAGCGCACCCGGGATGGAGAATCACGTCATATTCCAGAAAATCATTCGAGATGAGGTGATAGTTGCCAAAGACGTAAAGTAGAGACAGGTTATAGCGTGCTTCAGTTCAATGTATTAGGTTTTCCGGTCAGTGTTCATTGGTTTTTCTGGTTAGTCTGCTTCCTCCTTTCCGGTGGCCTCTCGATGAAGAGTATGGACCAGTGGCCTCAAGTGATCGGAGGCATGGCTGCGATCTTTTTTTCGATCCTGGTTCACGAGCTTGGGCACGCACTGGCTGCACGTCGATATGGGGCACGCGCTGCGATTTTCTTTCACAGCCTGGGGGGGCTCACTCATTATCAGGGCGGACAATTCAACCGGAAACGGAATATTGTCGTTAGTCTGGCAGGCCCAGCGGCCGGGTTTCTGTTAGCGGCTCTTTGTTTGTTTTTGGCAAATTTTATCGATCTGCGAACCAATAGTATCTTTGCCGGAATGATACAGGTCGGGGTATTTATCAATATTTTCTGGACGGTTCTCAATCTGATGCCTGTCTTGCCATTAGACGGAGGCCAAGTGCTACGAGATGCATTAGGGCCCCAACGTGCGAAGCTCACCTGCACCATCGGGGCGATAGGAGGGGGCTTAGTTGCGCTACTTGCACTGATGAATGGGATGATTATCGCAGCCGTCTTTTTTGGATTTCTGGCTTATCAAAATTGGAAGGGAGCAGCAAATTTACAGGGAGGAACGGTGCGACAATGAAAATGAATTCAGGCGTAAGCAAGGTAGAGCTGCTCATTTTATTTTTTGTCGTCGGCCTCTGTGTTTCCGTTTCTATCCCGTTTCTGGATGCACAAATGGATCGAAAGAAATCAGATCAGTGTTTAAGTAACCTTCAGGAAATGGGAAGAGGTTTGGAAAAGTATGTCATTGAACATGATCAGCAGCTTCCGGATCTGATGGCAGGACGTCATGATTCCTCTCAGGATGTTCCAGTTCTCGAAACCGTGTTAGTTGATTATGTCCCTTCTCCGGAAGTCTTCTGGTGCCCTGCCGACTTCAACGGAAGTTATGAGCGCAGCGGTTCCAGTTACTACTGGAACTACTTTCCGCGCCTGAATGAGGAAGGTACCAAGCAGCTCAAAGTCTCCCAATATCGATTCACGACAGATTTCGAACGAGGAAAGGATGCCATTGAGCTCATCACCGATAAAGACCCCAACCATAAGCAGCGAACCACTAAGAATAGCCTTTATCTCTACGGTGAAATTACCTTCTGACTATAAATCGTAACATGCGCTCTGAGCCTGAACCTGTTAATTCTATTCCCTATGCGTCCTCGTTTTTCTTTTTTCAGCTTGTTTCTTCTTCTGTCACTAACGGGTTGTTCAGAAAATATTCCTCCATCTACTGCTACAGGATCAGAGAATGAGAGCAGCGAGACCACGGAACCTGTTTTTGAGAGCACAGAATTTTCAGTCCTCATTTATAATGTAGAGAATATCTTTGATATCGATGAGGTGGCTCTCTTTCGCGATTACAAGCAGGCCTTAGATACGAAATCCGGGTACGGACCTCTCCAATTTCGGACCAAGCTCCTGAACCTGGTAGAGGTGATCAAAACAATAGATGAAGGGAAAGGGCCTGATCTTATTCTGTTTCAGGAATTTGAAGGAGATCAGACACCTAACGCGAACCTCAACGTTGAAGAAATCAGATTGGATCCAGACCGGCCTAAAGTCGCCGATCTGCTCTTAGGAGATGTGCCGGAGTCCTATCGTGATCTACCTGCGTATGTCTGGACCTGGATGGCTTTAGATGACGCCGGACTCGATTATCCCTACGTGGTTTCATCAGACTATGTTCCTCCGCCTTCTGCCGATGATGGCCCTGTTCATGCAAATGCTACGTTTTCAAGATTTCCGATTACCTCCACTCAGTCTCACGTCTTGCAAAAAGCACGGTCGATACTGGAGGCCACCATCCAAATCGGAGAATTCCAACTCACCACCTTTAACAATCATTGGAAGTCAGGTGCGAGCCGTCAGGATACAGAACAAATACGTGTTCAAAATGCGGGCGTGCTGAGAAGTCGCTTGGATGAATTGCTGCAGGCGGATCGGTATCATGATGTCATTGTTGGTGGAGATTTGAATTCCCACTATAACCAAAATCGGATTTTCCCAGACTGGGACCAGACTGGAGTGAATGACGTCCTTGGTTCGCAGGGAGTAGAGACTGGATTGTTCGATCAGCAGAAAGCAGATCTGTATAATCTATGGTTTGAATTGCCGTTGGAAGAGCGTGGTAGCGAGCTTTATCGCAATACCTGGGGCACCCTGATGCAGATTCTTCTCACCCCGGGACTCTATGATGAGCATGGAATTCAATACATAGATCAATCCTTCAAAGTGGTTCGGATTCCTGACCTCAATGAGAACCCTGTCACGGGTGCGCCTTTTCGTTGGATGGGGGTTGAAGAGGGGACCGGTTATTCCGACCACTTTCCGCTCCTGGCCAGATACAGGACCGTTAATGGCCAGAAGGCAAAGCCGATGCCGCTAGACAACCCCAGTCGAAGCCTGGCTGTTCCTGATACCCAAACCGTAGTTGATCTCAGTTTGGTTGATTTGAGCCAGGCTAAAGCATTTAGTGACTATCAGACCAGAAATGACTTTGAGCAGGTTTCGTCTCTGGGGCAATTCGTCCGCTTAGAAGGCCTGGTGCTCAATGGAGATCAGTTACAGATTGAAAGCCAGATCGGACCAATCGATCTATGGATCCCCAATCGGGAGTTTAGAAATCAGTTCAAGGCAGACTATGAGACAGGCGAAGATGTCATTGTTTATGGTCAGGTCGGATGGTACCGTGGAAATTGGCAGGTTGTCCTATCTGATCCAGCGTGGCTAAAGTAAGGAAATAATGATGAAGAATTTGATCTACTACATGATGGGTATCGTTTGCCTGATGGCGCTTCCTTCGACAGCCGAGGCGCGTTTAGGGGAAGCCTTAGAAGAGTTGAACAAACGGTTCGGAAAGCCGATCGAGGAGAAGATCGTTTCTGAACTCAATTTAAAGCAAATCAGTTACAAGAATCATGACCTCCTGATTGGCGTCACTCTTATTGATGGGAAGTCTGCCAGTGAGCAGTATATGCGCTCTAGTTTTAAGCGGGATGAGAACGGCAAATTAATCCTCCTGCCACTCTCAAAAGACCTGGTTGATGCTATTATGGGGGCGAATGCAAGCGGTCTTGATTGGAACCTTGTCAGCAAAGAAGAATCTGCCGATTCCAAAAAATACGTCCGTGCTGACATGGGAGCGCTGGCCATGGTTGCTTACACGCACGGAAATATCAGTGAGGTGCGATTAAGCACCAGCGCGTTCAATCGTCACATGACGAGCATCAAAAAATAGGTTTTGATGAGGGTCTATATTTTTATTGGACCACCAGCCAGTGGCAAAGGCACTTACGGAAAACTGATCGGTAAGTTACCTGGATTTAAACACCTTTCCATGGGACAGGTCTTCCGCTCTCGCCGACCTCGCGATGAAGAGGAGAGGGAAGAACTAGAAAGGGTCTCAAGCCTGACTTCAGAAGGTAATCTGGCTCCCGATGAGCTCACTTTGCGCTTATTTCAGGAACAAATTGAGCAATCGATTTCATCTGGTGAGATCAGGCCTGAAGAAGACACCGTCATCCTGGACGGAATTCCTCGCACGGGCTTCCAGGCCAAGGTCATCAGGGAGCAATTCCAAGTTCTGAAGTCCTTCTTCTTTATCTGTGATCAGGACACCATTTTCCGGCGCATTAAAAGGCGCTCTGTCGTTGAAGGACGGGCTGATGATGCCTCGATCCGCGTCGTTGAACAACGGCTGAAAATTTACAATAGCGAATTACCAGGGATGAAAGACGCGTTACCCTCTCATACCCACTGTCAGATCGATACGGACCGTCCCTCACATCATGTCATGCGTGATATCCTTGCCGTCATGGATTAGTGCGTAATACTTAGCTTATGCAACTACGTATCATTCTCCTCCTCGCATTGACCGCCTTCACGGTGGGATGTGCGACGACTTCGGACGCGGATCATAATACTGCAGTCCAGCGACTAAAAGATAACGAATTTGAAAACAGACTTAGTTATTAATGTCCAAGATTAAGAAGGTCGATGCCGTCGAGCTGATCGGGACAGAAGTGGCGGTCAAATGGTCTGACGGAGCTGAGATGTATTATCCCATGTCACTCCTGCGACGATTTTCTCCGAGTGCTGAAAATCAAGGGGAGCCGGATTTATTGGGCAACATCATCGGCGGCGCTCCAGATCAGGAATACGCAGATGTGACGGTCACAGGTTGGGATTTGGTGGGAGGCTACGCCATTCGTTTTTTATTTTCTGACGGGCACAGCACGGGTCTCTACAGCTACGACTATTTGATGAAGCTCTGGTCCATTCTCGAAAATAACCCAAGTGATTAGCGATGAATCCATCTCATCACCTTCTCGATTGCCCCTTCGCCAAGTTAACTCCTTCTGAGCTGAACCGGGATGACGCTTACTACATGAGTCTGGCCTATAATCAGGCCATTAACGCATGGCGCGAAGACGAGGTTCCGGTTGGGGCGGTCATTGTCCATCAGGGACAGGTGATTGCCTCTTCTTATAACCAGGTGGAAAAACTGAAAGACCCTACTGCTCACGCTGAGATGCTCGCCATTTCCCAGGCCGCGACCTCTTTAGGAGACTGGCGTTTAAATGAGGCTGAGCTCTACGTAACCAAAGAGCCTTGTCCCATGTGTTCAGGTGCTTCTGTGATGTCTCGGTTAAGTCGTGTCATTTACGCTGTCAAAGATGCCAAGATGGGCCTGCTGGGTGGAGCCGCCTCCATTCATGAAATTCCAACCCTCAACCATCATCTCATGGTTACAACGGGAATTTTGGAGAAGGAATGCCTCCATCTCTTGCAGGCTTACTTTCAACTCAAACGTTCAAAGTCGCCCATTTCATGGAACTGATTTTTATGGGAACTGGAACTTCACAGGGAGTTCCTATGATCGCCTACGATGATCACGTCTGTGATTTATCAGATCCCAGAAACGTTCGCACCCGAACCAGTGCCCATGTGGTCATGGGAGGTGAACATTGTCAGATTGATGCCGGTCCAGAATTCAGGATGCAGTGTTTAGCGAATGAGATTCGACAGATTGATCATTTTTTTCTCACTCATGGCCATGCCGATCACATTATGGGGATGGATGACCTGCGTCGTTTCTGTGATATCCGGCCTTCTCATAATATGCCGGTTTATCTCCAGCAATGTGATTTCGAGCGGATGAAGTCACTCTACCCCTACGCTTGCCGCCCTCAGCCTGTCTATAAGGGATATCCTGCCTTTCTCCTCAATGAGATGCCAGAGGTACTCGAGTTGGAGCAGGGGACGGTGCAATTCGGGGAGTTGGGGCACGGAAACTTTACCGTCATGGGACTCACCTTTACTGAAAAGGAAAGCGGTAAGCGAATAGCCTATTATACGGACTGTAATCGTCTCTCTGATCGTGCCTGGAACAATGCGGCCGAGGTCGATGTTCTGGTCATCGATTCCCTCAGGCCACATGAACACCCCAGCCACTTTACCATTGATCAGGCCGTCGAAGTCAGTCAAAAACTTAAGGCCAAGTCGACCTATTTGACCCACCTCACCCATTTCATCGATCATCAAACCTGGAGCGATAAGCTGCCGGACGGGGTGCAGCTTGCTTATGATGGGCTGAGAGTGGAAGTCTGAAGGAAGGAAGTCAGAAATGACTACTTCTTTTTGACGTAGCGCTTGTTGAATTTCTCAACTCGTCCTGCTGTGTCAATAAAGCGAGATTGTCCTGTGTAGGCAGGGTGTGAATCAGACGTCACAGGACAGTGGATCACGTAGTGTGTCTCACCATCAATGACTTCTTTTTCATCACTCGTCATCGTTGAGCGAGTAACAAATTTACGGTTCGTGGACGAATCGAGAAAAACCACGGGGTGCATTTCAGGGTGTAGATCCTTTTTCATAAGAAGTGAGAAAATGCCGCAATCTCATTTGATGTCAACGGTTATTCAGCATCCACTTGCACCTCTTAAGTTCACCTGCATAATACTCACATGCCTCCGAGTAAGATTGAAAAGGATCCGCAACTCGCCAAACAATTGGAAAAACTCCAGCCTGTGATTGATCGGATTGATACGGCCATTCAGGAATTTATTCAGATGGGAGCCTCCAGTGACCTGTCTCTCAGTTCAGATCAGATTTGCACCGTCATCGATTCCGTCATTAATGAGACAGGAGAGGGCAAAGAGCTCATTACACCCGAGGAATATTTCATGGATGCCCTCCGGCAGGATATTGAACAGTTACAGCCTAATACTTATGAAGAAATTACCCTGGAGAATGGGAAAACTGAGTTTCGTCCACTGCGTCCAGAAACCTGGGTCCTCTGTCTCAAAATCTATCAATCTAAGTTCCTCAAGGCCTAGCTTCTTTATTTACAACTCTTTTTACGTAGATTAGCTTAATAAGTGGTGGAAAATAGACGCCAGTTTATGGAGCGAGCGGCTTGGGCTTCCGGTGCCTTAATCATGTGTGACTGGATGACGCCAGACGTGTGGGCGGGTCAAGTCACCGTACAGAAGGGAGACACCCTTAGTAAAATTGCCCGGATCAAGAATGTTTCAGTCGAGGCCCTCCAGCGGGCAAACGGAATCAAAGGCACGACCATCCATATCGGTCAGGTCCTGACACTCCCAGAGGAAAAGGGTTCACCTACACCTCGATCGAAAGAGACCAGGTATCAGGTGACGAAGGGAGATACCGTGGCAGCTATTTCCAGAAAGACGGGAGCCAGTATCAACGAAATTCGCGATGCGAATCGACTGAAGAACGATCTCATCTATCCGGGGCAGGTGCTCGTCATTCCTGCCACCGGCAAGTCATCTCCTAAGGAGAACAACGAGCTTAAGGAATCGAAGAAAAAATACTACGTTGGACCTGTTCAGAGGAAAATCGACCTGCGCAACCTGAAGGAACGTCGCTGGCGTCATATCATTATGCACCACAGCGGAACCCCATCCGGTAGTGGGAAAATCTTTGATTATTACCACCGGGAAATTAAGCGGATGGAAAACGGATTGGCCTATCACTTTGTCATCGGGAATGGCAGCGATTCTGGAGACGGTCAAATTGAAGTGGCTGAGCGCTGGCGTCGACAGATCCAGGGCGGTCACGTACGCAGTGATGCCTATAATGATGTTTCGATTGGGATTTGTTTAGTTGGCAATTTCGAGCGACAGAAGCCCAGCAGAAAACAAGTGGCTTCCGCGATTGAATTAGTCGACCACCTGAAGAATGGACTTCTGGATGGTCGTCCTGATCTTCTCCTCCATCGGGAGATTCAGAAAACGATTTGCCCGGGGAAGCATTTTCCCGCTAAAGGCATGCAGCGCATCTTCAGCTAGTCTGGCTGAGAGGACAGGGGTCTAAAGAAATTCTACTTTACCGGTATGGAGGTCATAGATCGCACCGACCACCTTGACTCGGCCTTCACGCTGGCCTTTTGCCAGATCGGGTACTCGTGCTAATCGACGGACGGAAAGTTCCACATTCCGGCGCACAGCCCTTTCAATCTTCGCATCCCGGGTTTCCTCTTCCGGTAGATTCATGACTGCAGGTTCTAAGCGGTTCATGAGTTCGACAACCTCGGCAGGCTCCGTTCCGGGGTCGTGGAAATGATCCAGAGTGGCCGTGATCGCACCGCATTTTGAATGTCCCATCACGACCACTAAAGGACTGCCACAATGATCTACAGCATATTCCACACTCGCGGTCACATCGACACCGACCACATTCCCGGCAACCCGGACGACAAAAAGGTCACCTAAGCCCTGGTCAAAGATCAGTTCCGGAATCACACGCGAATCGCTGCAGCCCAGAATGACCGCAAATGGAGCCTGACCACTTTCTAATTTCTCTCTCCAGCTCTTTTGTTCATGGGGATGGAGCAGTTGTTCACTGACGAATCGTTCATTCCCCTCCTTTAATCTCATTATCGCCTCCTCCGCAGTCGGCATCGGAGTGGAATCCTCCATTTTCTTCCCTTCGGTAGGGGAGATGATCATGATCAAAAGCACCGCTACCCCTAAACACAAAAGATCGATAGTTGACTGAAACGCATGGAATTGAGAATAATAAAATTAATCCGTAAGCCAATTAAATATTAGATGCGCTTAACATAATTTGCGTCCTAGCCGCAAGCAGATCAGAGAGGGGACAGCGCTAGACACTTGAGAGATACTATCACCATTGTGCAATTCAATGGGTTACCATACTAAAAATCTAAGGCTGAAGCGCATCAAGAGTCGACTCTTGTCCGTCATAGCCTGCGGGCGACGGCGGGACTGACCCCTTTAGACCTTTAGTGACCCCTTTAGGGTTGCAATCACAATAAAAATTCGACTCGGAACGGGTCAGGCGGTTGGGTGCTGCGACTTGTTCTGAAATTTTTGATTCTTTGAGGCTCTCCCCCAGAAGAGACCAATCACCCCGAGAATCAAACCAACGAGTCCTGGCCAGGATGGAGGAACAGCGTCTATCGCGATATGCTCGACCATCTCACGGAATGTCCAAGTTGGGTGTTCGCCTCCAAGGAGAAGCTTCCGATCTTCATCAAATATCTCTGAAAGTGCTTCCTTTGATGCGTTTTCGGTCGCCCATCGATTGAGATCGGCCTCCAGTTGCATTGCGCTACTTAGACCACGGGTCTTCGCAGCTGTAACTTCAAATGATGAGTGCCACATCCAGATGATGCTCATGAAGATAAGCCAGATGGCAGGGAGTCTATTCATTCAGCAGAACGTTATCCGTGACTCAAGAACGAGCGCAGGGAGAGAATTGAGTCTAAGAATATGTTAGCCATTTTTTCTATCCCAAGTATAGTGTCCATGTTTATCTCTTGCGGAAGTGTCATCTTCAGAATCTACTTCGAATGTATCAGGATCTGCGCCCTTAACGAGTCTGTTCGAATAATAAACCTTTTTCCCGTCG
>JBCBYL010000012.1:0-34835 GCA_039815855.1 Verrucomicrobiota bacterium | reverse complement strand
GGCTGATATAAAGGCCCACGCTACGAACTTAGATCAAGACTTAGGGGCTTGGGTCAGTGAGTTAAATACCACGCTATGTGAAGAACTCCATCAAGGCCGCTTTATCGGGATTACTTTTCTGATGGCTGATCCCCACCGGAATAAACTCCAAATCTGTAATGCAGGTCAGTATGCCCCCCTCTTCAGTAGCGGGGCAGGATGGTCCGTCGCTAATTGCGCACCCCAGTTACCCGTAGGGGATCAGCCATCAGAAAAGTAATCCCGATAAAGCGGCCTTGATGGAGTTCTTCACATAGCGTGGTATTTAACTCACTGACCCAAGCCCCTAAGTCTTGATCTAAGTTCGTAGCGTGGGCCTTTATATCAGCCGTTGCACGCGCCATACTTAAGGCAGCCGGGATTCCTTTTCCCGTCATGTCACCCAGGCCAACGAGGATGTTTCCGCTTTTCACTCGATGGACAAAGTAAAAGTCACCACCGATTGCTTTAGCAGGGAAATAAGCTGCTAAGACCTTACACGTATCCAGTTCCTGAACGGCAGGAGGTAAGAAAGACTGCTGAATCTCACTGGCCAGGGAAAGTTCCTGCTTCTGTTTTTCGTCAGACACCATTCGCTTCTGAGCCTCAAGTCGAACGAGCGTGGTTGCGATCAAAGAGGCAAACCCCTCAAAGATTTCTTCATCAGCTTCATCAAAAAAGTCATTCACCTTTGGGTTGAGAACCTGAACCACACCCAGGCAGCGTCCACCACTCAACAAAGGGGCGGTAATCATTGCCCGCGTAATAAACCCGGTTTTTTCATCAACCTTACGATAGTGACGCGGATCATTCGCTGTGTCCTTAATGTTCACGATCTTTCCTTCGAGAAAGACAGATCCAGCGATTCCTGCTCCTTTAGGAATTCGAGTGGCATTGAGTAGGGGAGCCTTGTCTCCGCTTGCGGAGTGGATGATCAATTCGCCGCTTTCAGGATCGGGCAGGAAAATCGATCCAGCCTCGGCACACATCACATCTTGTGATGAAACTAGAATTTCACGGAGTAAGACCTCGAAGTCCATCGTGCTCCCCATCTTACGAGAGACTTCGAGGAGGGAGCGAAAGCGGTCGTTAGGGGTGCTGATGGGGGCGTCCATATACGCCTATTATGAATTAGTCCGTAGGAACTGCAATGCGGATAGGCTCGTTGGACCTGATAATTTCTTCTTCGGTCGGTAAATTATTCGGGCTGGTTCCCCAAATGACGCGCCAGGGTTTTCTGCCTAACGTCGCTGTTAGTGCTTTAGAATACGTTGAAACCACTTTCAGATTTTGCATCACGACGTTAAGGTCACCCAAAGCCATATTGAGTTCATCTTCATTGCCTTCGAGAATCTCATCGATCGTGATCACCAGATGGTCTGCATTGAGGGCTAAATTTTCAGCGGATTCGATCAGAGAAGCGGCTCTATCCGGAAGATCTGGATGATTCTCTTTCAGGTCGACCAAGATCTGATTCACTGTTTCTAAAGTGACCATTCCTTCACGGGTCAAATCGTCGAAACTGGCAACTTCCTTAGAATAAATCGGTTGTCCCTCTGCCAGAGGTTCGGCTTGGGCAGAGCCCGGATGAATATCGATAAATTTTTCCGCTAAGAGGGTGTCTGAGGAAATCTCTGCGATGGAATCCGCTTTAAAGGAAGGGCTGTTCTCATCGATGGTGGCGATGACACGGACCGGGTAATCATCTCGGGTCCGTTCGTCCCAGTCGAGAGGGCGGATTTCCAGAATTTTACCAATCGGCGCGCCTGCATAGCGAATCTCAGAGCTGGGCCGCAGTCCGGTCGCTGTCGGTAGTTCAATGGTAATCTTGTCCTGTGTATCCAGCTCTAGACCCATAAGTGGAACAGCTAGTGCTCCCAACAAAATGGCACTCGAGCCGATGACCACTATGGCAATGATCTTATCTGTAATAGCTTGTGTTTTACCCTTCATTGTTATCTCCGTCGTCAGTTTCTACCTCACCGACTAGGTTCTTGATATAGGCATCTTTGGAGAGTTTCAAGGGAATAGGACCGTCCGGCTCACCTTTGATAAATTGTTGGAGCATCGGGTTTTCATGATTTCGAATTTCCTCGGGGGTTCCTTCGGCAATAATTTTTCCCTGATATTCACCAACACCGAGCATGATCATCCGGCTTCCGATGCGAAAGGCACTGGTCATATCGTGGGTAACCACCACCGCGGTCATGCCTAGATTCTTAGTCAGATCGCAGGTTAATTTATCTACGACTGCAGTCATAACCGGATCGAGACCACTGGTGGGTTCATCTGAAAAAAGAAGCTCCGGGTCCAAAGCCACTGCTCGAGCGAGGCCCACCCGTTTTCTCATGCCGCCACTGATTTCCGCTGGTTTGAGATTTTCGAATCCTGTCAGGCCGACCAGCTCTAACTTCATCTTCACCACCAGATCAACGATGCTCTCATCAACCATACTGTGCTCGATGAGAGGAAGGGCGACATTCTCCCCGACCGTGAGGGATTGAAGCAGGGCTCCAAATTGAAAATTCATCCCGAAACGCCGGCGGATTTTATTGAGTTCCGGTTCGCTCATCTCAGTAATTTCTTGTCCGAAAATTTTAATCGAACCTGAGGTGGGCTTTAATGATCCCATGATGTGGCGCAGGAGGGTACTTTTTCCACAGCCACTGCCACCCATAATGATCAGCGTTTCTCCTTTATAGACTTTGAGATTGATGCCATTGAGGACGGCTCTACCACTGAATTCCCTAACCAGGTCAGTGACTTCGATGATGGGTTGCTCGTCTGCTTTGGATTCTGAGCTCATGCGAAGAAGAAGATTCCAGTTAAAATCACATTGGCGATCAACATCGCCAGGAGTGAAACAACAACGGAGCGCGTGGTATTCAGTCCCACTCCTTCAGCTCCTCCCCGGACGGTCATGCCAAAGTGACAAGCGATGGTGATCACGAGCCAGGCAAAGACGATACTTTTTAGAATCCCAACGTATAAGTCCTGAAACGTAGCCCGATCAAACGCTCGAATAATGTAGTTGGCCGCGCTCATATCTAAGGTTGTCGTGCAGACGAACCATCCTCCCACATTACCGATGTAGTGGCCGAATACAGTCAGCACGGGTAACATGATTAGCATGGCAATAAAACGGGGAATGATCAGATAGCGAATCGGATTGATGGCCATGGCCTCTAAAGCTTCAATCTCCTCAGAAACAGCCATGGTGCCCAGTTCTGCGGTGACCGCTGAGCCGCTACGCCCTGTCACGATGACTGCGACCAGAATGGGTCCCAGTTCTCTCATCAGTGTCACGGCGACCAGGTCTGGAACATAGGCATCTGCCCCCAGCTTGCTTAACTCGGCAGCGGATTGCATAGCCAGCGTCAACCCAATACTGAATGCGGTTAGACTGGCAACCGGAAGCGCTTGAACACCTATTCGGATAATCTGCCGAAACGTCTCATTGATGCTGAACGCTTCCCCCCGGAAAGGGGCAAGAATAAGCCAATACAGAATATCCCGATTAAGTTGAAAATACTCTTTCAAGAATGCAGCTGTTCTAATGGACTAGCCTGGAAGGATACTGGCTTTTGCCTCTTCCAGACTCTTATGAATTTTGAAGACCTCTCCCAGGCGCACTAGGTCAAAGACACTTTGAACGCGTTGATTGAGTTCAGCCAGAGCCACTTCTCCGGAGTATGACCGGCAACCCTGATAATATTCAACTAAGGTAGCCAGACCTGAAGAATCAATGTATCCAACTTCTTTGAAGTCGATGACTAAGGCCGGGCAACGCTCTTTGATCAGATCCTGAAGAATGGCCCTTAGTCCGGGGGACTGGTGTAAGTCAATGTCACCCTTCAAGCTTAGTATTTTAAGCTTATCTTCTGTAGCCAATGCATGATCCATACTTATTCGCTAGCAAGTCAAACGGTCGTCTCCAAGCATTTTTTACTCCCGATTCTGTTTTCATGGCGATATGGTCTGCAGCTATGGGCAATTTTTTTTCCAGAAAAAACGAGTTACCTGAGGTCCTGGCAGCCCTCAGCAAGGTGGAGCTGTTTAGTGAGTTAACGAATCGCGAGTTGAAAATTCTCGAGCCGATTATTCACGAGCGATTGTTTGTGCCGGATGAGATTGTCTTTGAAGAAGAGCAGGAGGGGTTAGGGATGTATCTTGTCCTGGAGGGAAAGATTCAAATCGTGCGCACGAAAGGAAAGAAGCTCGAAGAAATCGCCACTCTCGAGCCGGGAAACTACTTTGGTGAATTGGCGCTCCTGGATGGGGCTCCTCGTTCCGCGACGGCAATCGCCTTAGAATCCAGCCGGCTCGCCGGCTTTTTCCGTCCGGAATTTTTTGAAATCATGGAGACCCATGGACGGCTGGGAGCAAAAATCAGTCTTTCTCTGGCCCGTTTGACGGGTAGACGGTTTCGAAACGCCCTGGCAGATAAGTTAAACTGCACCTCATTATGATGAAGCCCGGACGACTTGTTCTCAGTGGAGGATTGCATCATCCGATCGTCTGGGCATGGGTACTCTCCGGGACCTTTGTCAGTCTTTATCTCTGTGATCTCATCTGGTGGTTGTCTGTGCCGATGGTCTTGTCGGTTGTTGGCTACTATATCTGCAAACCTTTTATTGATGAAATCAAACGACGTGGACTGACCCATCACTGGGCGATGTTTATTTTCCTTATTCTTGCCACTCTGGTTCTGCTACCTCTCTTGGTCTTCAGTGCTACCTGGATTGCCAATAAATTCTATTCCTTAAAGGTTTTCCTGCCTGACTACTTGGCCAATTTAGAGGGCATCTTCTGGGAGTTCCTTGACTGGATCGAAGAGACGTTTCCCAGAGCGAAGGAAACCTCAGTCGTCGATCGTATTTCTGAGCGATTCGAATCACTCCAGTCAGAAGCAATAGAAACACATTTACCTACCGCCGCTCTAGGAACACTGGGTACCATTCCTTCGCTCCTGCTGGTGCCTTATCTCCTCTTCTTCTTTCTTAAAGACGGCGCTAAATTTAAGAGGCTCATCATGCGTGGAGTTCCCAATGCTTTCTTCGAAAAAGTGCTCATGCTCTTTCATCAGGTTGATACCCAGGTGAAAATGTATTTTCGAGGCCTTTTTGCCATGACGCTCCTGGATACAGTCACCCTGGCATTTGGCTTATGGATCATTGGCTTGTTTTTTAACGGGGATATTTTTTCGCCCGGCCAGTCCCTCTTTTTAGGACTACTCTGTGCGGTTTTATCATGGGTTCCCTATGTTGGGACGTTTATCGGTTGCTTGATTATTATGACCATCACACTGGCCGTGCCTGAAGCGGGCTGGCTGCTCCAAGTTTCCACGATTCTCCTCTTTGTCGCAGTCAGAACAATCGATGATTTTATCTACACACCGATGACGGTTGGAAGATCTCTCCAGGCTCATCCACTTGTCACCGTTCTCGTTATCTTTATTGGCGGGTTCATCGGGGGAATTACCGGACTCCTTCTGGCCATGCCTATTTTAGGCGTTTGGATGGTTCTCGGTGAAGTTTATGGACAGGTTTGGCAAGATGGACGCCTCGTGGCGCGCCATCAAATGAGTTCTCAGCTCCGCAAAAAAACAGCCCGTCAGGGCTGGGGGTAATCAATTGGAGTTTGGCCTCTTTGATTGATTCTTGTGTAATCAATCGATCTCACTTATAATACCAGAATATGACTGAATCATCTTCCGAAACTAAAGACAAGCTCGTCAGCGATATCAAACAAGTGATCGCAGACGCCGAAATCCTCACCAAAGAAACTGCCGGCACCCTCAGTGGAAAAGCCAAAGAAGCTCGTGAAAAATTAGAGCTCCGCCTCGGCGAAGCCAAATCACAACTTCACCAACTGGAAGGAACCGTCCGTGAAAAAGCGACTGAGGGAGCAAAAGAGACAGATCGCATGATCCGTGAACACCCTTACGAATCACTGGGTGTCGCCTTCGGGATGGGTGTTTTAATCGGTGTTCTCCTGAATCGGAAGTAAGATGGCTTCTACCGATGGAAAATCGGGCGGCCTCGTCGCCAGTTTCAAGCGGTTACTTGCCTCCTTCGTGGAGGCATTAGAAAACCGTGCTGACCTCTTTTGTATCGAGTTACAAGAAGAGAGAAATAAACTCATTATCGCTTTCATTCTCGCTACCGCCGGAATACTGTTTTTTATTCTCTGCCTCATCATGCTGACCTTCACCATCATCAAGATGGTGCCCGAAGACTTTCAGGACTTGGCCGCATTTGGGTTTTGTGGCCTCTATGGAGCCGGCGGGTTTGTGTTCTTTTTCTTGCTTAAGAAAATGCTCATCGATGGCCCGGTTCCATTTCACGATACCATTGAGCAGCTCAAGAAGGATAAAGAGAGTCTCAAGCCTTGATCAGTTCCGCAAAGCTAGAAAAGCAGAAGGCACAAGTACTCCTGCGTTGTCAGCATGATCGTCTTGCCTTCCATCAAGCGCTCGATGAGGTGGATCAACAAACGCATTGGTCACAATTGATCGGACATGCTGCTATTCTAGGGGCTCCCCGCTTGGCCTTCCTGATGCCAGTAGTCGGTTTTTTTGTTTCTCAGAAACTTCTTGGGAGGTCAGGAAAATCGAACCTCCTGACGAAACTATCACTGGCCACTGCTTTAGTGAAAAAAGCAGGTGACGTCGTCGCAAAATATCGCAAGTACAAGAGCCCGTCCTAGCCCCACTCCCATGTCCGCGCGTCCACGTTTATGGGTGGTCAAACTAGGCAGTGGCCTCTTGACCGCCCAATCAGGTAAAATTGATCAGACTCAGATTAATCAGCTAGTCGCTCAAATTTCTGCAATCAGAAAGAATGGAGTTCAGGTTGTGCTCGTTTCTTCGGGGGCAGTCAGTGCCGGCATGACGGCGCTGGAGTTGCCGAAGCGTCCTAAATCACGCACTGCCCTCCAGGCCTGTGCCACGATTGGCCAATCTGACCTCATTAACGCCTACCAGAAAGCACTTCGCCGCCACGGCATGATTGCTGCGCAAATTCTTCTGACTTACTGGGATCTCGATAGTCGTAAAATCTATGAGAACACTCAGTCCACTCTGAAGTATCTTCTCCGATTAAAAAACTGCCTGCCAATCGTAAATGAAAATGATGCCATTTCCTTTGATGAACTAGAAATGCTGAACCGATTTGGTGATAATGACAGGCTCTCGGCTCATGTGGCTCAAATGTTGAAAGCGAAGCAACTGATTATTCTCAGTGGTATTGACGGGCTCTATACCTCCTTAGACAAAGAGGGAATTTTGCTCAAAGAGGTCCATCAAATTGATGAGAAGATCAAGAGCTACGCTGGCCAGACGAAAAGCCAGCGCTCGGTCGGAGGGATGATTTCTAAACTCGAAACAGCGAAGATGATGATGAAGGCTAAAATCCCAATGGTCATTGCCAATGGGCGGCATAAAGGAATCCTTGAAAAGCTTGCTCAAGGAGAAAAGTGGGGCACTCGTTTTTCAGCAGCGAACAAGTCATGAGTGAACTTGAACATCAAATTAGAGAACTTTGTTCGAAAGCAAAGGCGGCCTCGAGAGCTTTAGCACCACTCAGCGCTGATCAGAAGAATCAGCTATTGATGGAAATAGCGGAAGCGTTGGTGAGGGCTCAGGATGCGATTGCAGCAGCTAATGATCAAGATCTCACGGCCGGGCAGAATAGTGGATTATCTGCAGCCCTCTTAGACCGGCTCCACTTGAATGAACGACGCTTCCAGCAAATGGTAACTGGGGTCCGTCAAGTCGTTGCTTTGAAAGATCCAGTCGGGGAGGTGATTCAGACTTGGGTTCCAGAAAACGGAATCGAAATGCAGAAAGTACGGACTCCAATCGGCACCATTGGAATTATTTATGAATCGCGCCCTAATGTCACCGTTGACGCAGGTGTTCTCTGCCTGAAATCCGGCAATGTTCCTGTCCTCCGTGGTGGGAAAGAAGCCTTTCATACCAATCTGGCTTTAGTGGAAGTCATGCAGGGAGTGGCAGAAAAAATGGAGCTTCCTCGTGAAATCGTTTCTTTTCTTCCTACGATTGAAAGGGAAGCGATTCCTCTTTTCTGTCGCCAGGAGACGATCGATCTCATGATCCCGCGCGGTGGACACGGCTTAATCAAAACCGTCGTAGAGCACGCACGTATGCCTGTGATCAAACACTATCATGGGGTGTGCCATATTTATGTTCATCAGGAGGCAGACCTTGAGATGGCGGAAAAAGTTATTATCAACGCCAAAACCCAACGCCCTGGAGTCTGTAATGCGGTTGAAACCGTCCTTGTGGATGAGTCGATCGCCAGCCAATTCCTGCCTCAGCTGGTCACCGCTCTACAAGGTAAAGGAGTGACCGTACTCGGCGATGAAACAACCTCTACTGCCGCTGGATGTGCTCTAGATGCTCCAGAAAACTGGGAGGTGGAGTATCTGGATCTGATTCTCGCTATCCGGGTTGTTTCTGGCCTCGATGAGGCACTTCATCATTTAAACGATTACGGATCCCACCATACCGATACCATCATCACCGAGGACGAGACAACAGCAGAGGAATTTCTGAACAAAGTCGATTCCGCCACTGTTTTCTGGAATGCATCCACTCGTTTCGCAGACGGAGGCCAATTTGGATTCGGTGCCGAAATAGGGATCAGCACCGATAAAATCCACGCCCGCGGGCCCATGGCTCTCGAAGAACTCACCATCTATAAATACATCGGCCGCGGCACCGGCCAAACCCGCCACTAACCCCATCCACACCCCCACAAAAAAAGATGTCACACCTGTAACATCTTTTTTTGTGGGGTGATGTTGGGAGAGGGAGGACGAGAAGAGGTTGGTCATGGGGCGATCACGGTGAGTGGGTTAGAGGATGAGCATGGCGTCTCCATAGCTGAAGAAGCGGTATTTTTCTTTGACTGCGGAATCGTAGGCTTTTTCCTGAAGTTCTTTTCCCATGAAGGCTGCGATGAGCATGAGGAGGGTGGAGCCAGGAAGGTGGAAGTTGGTCAGCAGTACATCAGTGCGTTTGAAGGGGAAAGGGGGATAAATGAAAATATCGGTTTCGCCAGGGCCGGGCTCCAAAGAGGGTCGACTTTCTAAGACACGGCAAACGGTGGTTCCCACTGCGATGGTTCGTTTCGCCTGATTGATTTTGTCTTTGAGGTTCTCAGGAATGGAATACGTCTCTTTGTGCATGTGATGGTCTTCAATGTCATCAGCCTGGACAGGGCGAAAGGTGCCGAGTCCAATGTCGAGAGTGAGAAAGGTATGTTGAAATTGATTGAGCATCTCATCGATAAAGTGGAGACCGGCGGTGGGTGCGGCAACAGACCCTGGTTCACTGGCGTAAACGGTCTGGTAGCCTACTTCATCCTCCTTTTGGTATAGCGCTTCATGGTTTTCTTTCCTGGATTTTTCGATGTAGGGGGGGATGGGGAGTCGGCCCACATCTTCTAATGGTGGAGGATAGTTGAAGCGAACTTTACGTTCACCATCTGGAAGGGTTTCTAGAATGGTGGCTTCAGCTGATTGGCCGTGAGCGGAAGGAAAGTGGAGCGTCATCCCTGGTTTGATGCGGTTAGCGGGGCGTCCTATTGCGGTCCATTCTGTTTCTGAGAGGGGCTTGAGGAGCAGAAGTTCGGTACCTTCTGCATCATTACGGAGTCGGACCTTGCCTACTCGGGTATTGTTCATGACGAGTAGATCTTCTTTTGAGATCCATTGGCCTAGATCGTAGAAATGGGCATGGGAAATGGCTTCCGTTTTTCGATCAATGACCATGAGACGGCAATGGTCTCGAGGCTCGATTGGGCTTCTGGCAATGAGTTCCTCAGGTAAAAAATATTGATAGTCCGCGGTTTTCATCAGTGAATGAGGTTGCCAGAAATTTGCGTAAATGATAGAACATTGACTCAGCTATAAGATGATTTAAATTTTATTTATACAAACAACGAAAGGAAAAATGAAAAAAAGAAACGCATTTACACTGATTGAGCTACTCGTAGTTATTTCGATTATTGCTCTGCTTGCCGGTCTTGCGGTACCTGCGATTAATGGTGCCTTGAAGAGTGCTCAACAAACTGCTGAAGTCAGCAATATCCGTAACTTGGGAGTGATTTTATTTGCCGAGGCGACCGATAACAATGGCTCTTATCCTGATGAAAACCTTGTTCTGGTGATTCAGGATTTGGCTAGCTCAAATATCCTCACCGACGGAAAAGTCTTAACAGCAGCTGGGTATGATGAAGTCACTATCATTACACCTACCACCGCAGGCGGAACTTCTACTATTAATGGGCAAATTGGTTTTGGCTATGCAGGTGATGGTATGACCACTGCTGCGGATGATCGCTTTGTCCTTCTCTGCAGCAGAGGATATAATGGAACTAACGCTGCAGCAGCTCAGGTAACATTATCAGCACAGGCTCTTTCATGGCAGGCTGATGGTCTAACTATCTATTATAAAGGCAACAACGCATCTTTTAATAAATCCGGGAATGGGATTGATACTACTGGTGCTGAGATAGAATCTGGGAGCGCTAAATTTGGTGGGGGTCGAACAGATCTTGCTCCGAACGTAGTAGATCCAAGTCAGTAATCAGGAATTTTTTTAAAGAATTAACGCCAACCTTTCGGGGTTGGCGTTTTTTTTTGTTCAGAGGAAGACAGTGAGAAGGTAGGCGATGAGACCGAGGAGGCAAACTCCTCCGGCGATGCTGACCCCGATGATAATGGCTTTGGAATTATCTTCCGTACTTTCGACTGAGAGGCTGGGTGCTTCCGGAATGACTCCTGAGTTCTGCTGTTGGAGGCGTCGTTTGGCGTCTTCGAGCTGCTCGATGAGTTCTTCGTAAGACTGATATCGTTCCTCGGGTTTACGGTTCATGGCTTTCATGACGGTGTAGACGGTATGATCTGAGAGATAAGGCGTCATGGTTTTGAGCGGAAGTGGTTTATCACTGAGGTGTTTAGCGGCGACCAGTTCCGCTGTATTGGCATCAAAAGGTGGGCGACCGGCCAGAGCATGGTAAAGGGAAACACCGAGTGAATACATATCACTGCGAAAGTCTTCCGGAATTCCTTCGAGTCTTTCAGGTGAAACGTAGTAAGGCGTGCCCCATATTTCTTCGTCGTGGTCTGCGGTTTCAGGAGTGATGGCTAGACCAAAGTCGACGACCTTGGGAGTTTCATTCGGTCCAAAGAGGAGGTTGCCGGGCTTGATGTCCCGATGAATCAGGTTGCCCTGATGGAGGGCGAAATTCAAACCGGTGGCTATCCCAATCGCGGTATCCAGCACACGGTCTTCCGGGAGTCTGCCCTGCTCGATAATGGCATCGTCTAACGTGCTGTGTCCAATGAACTCCATGACCAGGTAGTATTGCCCACCCAGTTCTCCGAAGGAGTAGACTTGAACAATATTCGGGTGTGTTAGAGATGCGGTGATTTCCACTTCTCTCAGGAAGTTGGAGATAAATTTCTCATCGCTGGAAAGCTCTTCTTTCAGAAGTTTGAGGGCAACCGTTCGATTGAGGTTGAGGTCAGTTGCTCGATAGACCGAACCCATGCCGCCTTCACCGACTAATTCTTCGAGCTGGTAGTCACCAAATGTCTTACTGACTTGAAAAACGTGACCACAAACAGGGCATTCAATTGTTGCTCCGATTTCTGTTTGGGAAACATCAATGGTGGCAGAGCATTCAGGGCACTCTATGATTGTACTGACCAGACCGTTCAAACTGATGCAATTATAAGCATTGTTGTAAATGCTATCAACTTCTTAATATACAAACCAATGGCTGATTTTTTTAGTTACCAGATGCGGGAGGAAGACTTAGGAGTGCGTCTTGACCGTTTACTGGCAGAGCAACTCGACCTGAGTCGGAGCCAGATTCAAAGACTTTTTAGCGAAGAGAAAATCAGCTGTGAGTCTAAGATTCTAGTTCCGAGGGCAAAAGTGGAGCCCGGAAAGACGATTGATATTGAAATCCCGGAGCCGATATCAGATGAAATCCAAGCTGAGCCCATTCCATTGAATGTCATATTCGAGGATGAGGACGTGATCGCAATCAACAAGGAGCCTGGAATGGTGGTGCACCCCGGGAGTGGAGTTCGAGAAGGAACACTGGTTGCTGCTTTACTCCACCAATGTAAGGGCGAACTATCTGGAATAGGTGGAATAGAGAGGCCGGGTATTGTTCATCGATTAGATAAAGATACCAGTGGTCTAATCATTGCGGCAAAGAATGATAAGGCCCATCAGCATCTCGCACGCTCATTTGAGAAGAGGGAGGTCAAGAAGACGTATCTGGCATTTGCCGTTGGTCAACTTCTTCCCAGAGCGGGAGGTTGGAGAGGGGAGATTGGCCGCCATCCGGTGGCTCGACAAAAAATGGCTGTCTTACCGAATCGAGGGCGGCATGCCCATACCAGTTTTCAATCGTTAAAGCAGTGGCAGGCAGCGACGTTGATCGAATGTGGACTCCATACCGGACGTACCCACCAGATCCGCGTTCATGCGGCCCACGCCGGGTTCCCTCTCGTGGGGGACGCGACCTATGGAAAACGTGCACCTGATCTCGCGGGAGCCGGGGTCAAACGTCAGCTTCTTCACTCCTATCGTCTTGAAATCCAACACCCGAACGCGCGGGAAGTTCTTGATTTAATGGCACCAGTGCCAGAGGATTTTTCAGAATTCGAATTATGGTTGAATCAGAACTCAAAGATCCTCGACTCGTCGTAGCCGCTTATTTTTCCCTCTTACGGGATCTGGGCTGCCATCATGTCGATTTATTGCCGGGATGGAAAAAGCAGATCGAGCGCATCGGGGAAGTGCAATCCACTTCGGAACGTATCTCGAAGGTTCAGGAGCCATCCATGACGTATCAGAGTCAGTCTGAGGAAGTGCCATTGTCTCCTGCTTCCTCTCAAGAGGTGAAAAGAGAGGCACTATCCAGAGAAGAGAAGCAACTGGCGCTGGAAGAAATCCGCACTGAATTAGAGGCGGACCAGAGTTGTCGTGAGATGTTCCAATATGCCAAGCAAATGGTTTTTGGGGTCGGTGCGGTTGAGGCAAAATTAGTTTTTATAGGAGAGGCCCCGGGAGTTGATGAAGATGAGGAGGGAGAGCCATTCGTGGGAAAAGCAGGGCAATTGCTAACTAAAATGATTCAGGCGATGGGGCTTCAGCGCGAGGATGTCTACATCACCAACGTAGTCAAATACCGCCCGGACATGCCTCCGGGAAGCAAGGGAAACCGGAAGCCGACGGCTGAAGAGATGGAGGCATTTCGCCCCTATTTGATGAAGCAGCTAGAGGTGATTCAACCCCATGCCCTGGTCGCCCTGGGGGCCACGGCAGTGGAAGGCTTGCTCGAAATCCCTAAGGCAGGGATAACGTCCATGAGGGGAAACTGGAAAGAGGTGATGGGCATTCCACTGATGCCCACCTTCCATCCTGCTTATATTTTGAGGAACCAGGGCCTCTCAGAGAAGCGTAAGGTCTGGGAGGATCTCCTTGCAGTGATGGAAAAAATTGAGCTGCCCGTTTCAGAAAAGCAGCGGAATTACTTTTTATAGCAGATGAAAATACTTTTTTTCAGACGACGGTTTCAAGTAAAGAAGCAGCCGATCATTTGGCGAAGAGTATCATCGATGAAAAATTGGCAGCCTGTGTTTCGGTATCCGGGCCGGTTGAGTCGCACTACATCTGGGAAGGGGAGCGGCAATGTTCAGCGGAGTATGTGCTTACGATTAAGACACTTACACACCTGAAGATGCCACTCAAGGCGTTTATCCATAGTCAGCATCCATACGATAATCCTGAGTTCCTCCAGAATGAAGTCGAATCCGTCTTGCCTGAATATCACAAGTGGATGCAGGAAAATTGCAAAAAAATCTCTTAAAACGACAAATATTTGAACAAATCTGTTGCACTCTGGTCTAATTATTTGAGTAGCCTATCCACGACGGGAGTGCGTTCGATTCTGGGTCCCATCACCCAATCCTCCTTGACGCACTCCCGTCTTTTTTTTCTAAGATTGTCAATTTAGACACATAATCGTAACCTTCACGAGATTGCTCCCTGTTGAATATAAACCTATCTCTAGATGTTCATGAGTAAGAAGATCCTCCTAATCGACGATGAGCCTGATGTGCTCGATCTGGTCGAAGTGAATTTAAAGAGTTCCGGTTTTAAAGTTCTGAGCGCCCAGGATGGGGAAGAAGGAATCCGAAAAGCCCGGACGGATCAACCCGGAGTGATCGTCCTCGATTTGATGCTACCGCGGATGAGCGGGTTGGAAGTTTGTAAGATTTTAAAGAAGGACCCAGCGACAATGGGGATCCCGGTCATCATGCTTACTGCTAAATCAGATGAGGTAGATCGTATTGTGGGCTTGGAGTTAGGAGCGGATGATTATGTTACGAAGCCTTTCAGTCCCAGAGAATTAGTTCTTCGCATCAAGTCTGTTCTCAGGCGTGCAAGCACAGAGCCTGTCAAACAGGAGCGGATGCAACTTGGGAATTTGATGCTGGATTTAGCGAGGCATGAGGTCGTAGTCGACGGTAAGACCGTCAATTTGACTGCCACAGAATTTAGACTGCTCTCTGTTTTGATGGAAAGACGGGGAAGGGTTCAGAGCCGAGACCGACTACTGAATGATGTATGGGGTTATGAGAGTGTCATTGATACCCGGACAGTGGACACCCATGTCCGGAGGCTACGTGAAAAGTTAGGAAGCCTCTCTGAGTATGTTGAGACCATTCGCGGGGTGGGCTACCGCATGTCTGAAGAGCCTCAGCAGTCTTTAGCTGAGTAGCCATCAGATGGGCCGAGGATGAATGTGCTAACGCTATTGCTATTCATCGCCCTCTTGGCTGGGTTCCTGTGGGTTTATTTCCAAGTCTATCTTCCTCTCCAAAGGGTGAAGGAGCTCACTGCCTACATCCTTGAAAAAAGGTCGACCTCGGGTTTTGTTCAGTCAGGGCAGTGGGGCATCGACGGTGTGATACGCAATCTGCGTGATATTGATGAAGAAGTGAAGCAGCTACGCCTTCAGGTCGAACAGGAGGGGCAAGGGCTTGAAGCGTTATTTTCCCGAATGGTCGAAGCGGTTGCGATCATGAATGGTCAGGGGGAAGTGAAGATCGCGAATCGACCTTTCTGTGATCTCTTCGGTGTCGAGGGTGAGGCGAAGGGGCGTCGCTTCAACGATATTTGCCGTGATATGGAGATTCGGCAGGCAGGCGATTTAGCATTGATCGAAGAAAAAACCGGAGTGCGTGAGATTATCCTCGAAGAGGCTCCGGGAAAGATCAAGGATCTGAAAGTCATTCAGGTGAGTTATGCTCCTTTGCAACTGGGAGGTGAAAAAAAGTCTGGTGCTATCATAATCATTTATGATGTCTCACGATTAAGGCAGCTCGAGCAGATCAGGACGGACTTTGTTGCTAATTTGTCTCATGAACTGCGCACCCCTCTCTCTATTTTCAAAGGTTACCTGGAGACGCTGATCACGGACGAAGAAATGAAGCGCAAGGATCAGCAACGCATGCTGAAGGTGGTCGGTCGTCACTCTGAACGTCTGACTTTACTGGTTGAGGATTTATTGACCTTATCTCGACTTGAATCGAGTGGTGATGAGCAGGAGCTCGACTGGGTCGTCATTCCTAAGTTTCTGAAGCGTGTGGCTGAAGACTGCCGCCAGCTCTTTGTAAAACGCCAGATGAAGATTGAAGTGTACTGTTCGAAAGAAGTCCCTGACGTGTTGATGGACAGTATCCGGATGGAGCAGGTTTTTTACAACCTGGTCGATAATGCGCTGCGGTACAGCGGAGATTCAGAGAAGGTCGAGATCCGGGTGCAGCATGATGAAGAGAAAGATGAGGTTCTTTTTTCGGTGAAGGACTATGGCCCCGGGATTCCCAGTGACAAACTGGGGCATATCTTTGAGCGATTTTACCGAGTGGATCGGGGGAGAGCCCGGAATATGGGAGGAACGGGTCTGGGGCTTTCGATTGTGAAGCATATTATTCAATCTCATGGTGGACAAGTTTGGGCGGACAGCGAGCTTGGGCAAGGAACGGCGATCAACTTTACGATCCCGCTGCATGGTGAATGGTATGATAATGAAGAGATGGTGGACAGGGCTGAAACGCCTTCTGGTAGTCAAGTGAGTTAGAAACCCTTGCCAATAAAACTGGCATTGGCATATTTAGAACCCGCTAATACATTAGTACATTCGTTTATGCCATATCACACGGACATCGTCTCTACCATAGGACACACGCCACTAGTTAAGCTCAATCGTGTTACTGCTGGTTTAGAAGCAACAGTGGCTCTGAAGTGCGAATTCGCCAATCCGCTAGGTAGTGTGAAAGATCGGATTGGCGCTGCGATGATCGAGTCCGCAGAGAAAGAGGGCATGTTAACTCCTGAAACGGTCATTATTGAGCCGACCTCCGGGAATACTGGAATCGCGCTGGCATTTGTCGCTGCGGCGAAGGGCTACCGCCTCATCCTGACGATGCCTGAGAGCATGAGTGTGGAGCGCCGGACATTACTGGCGCTACTCGGCGCGGAACTCGTTCTGACTCCATCCGAAACAGGAATGAAAGGAGCGATTGAGCGAGCTGAAGCGCTCGCGAAAACGACTCCCAAAGCCTGGATTCCCCAACAATTTAATAATCCCGCGAACCCTGAAGTCCACCGACATACGACTGCTGAGGAAATCTGGAAGGATACTGATGGTGCTGTTGATATGCTGGTGAGTGCCGTCGGCACGGGGGGAACAATCACCGGCGTATCTGAAGTGCTCAAAAACCGGAAGCCGACATTTCAGGCGATTGCTGCGGAGCCGGAAGATTCACCGGTCATCACACAAGCGCGGAATGGTGAAGAGCTCAAACCTGGACCCCATAAAATCCAGGGTACAGGGGCTGGATTCATTCCTGGTAACCTGCACATGGACATCATTGATGATGTGGTCAAGGTCAGCAATGAGGATGCATTTGCAATGGCAAGACGGATTTGTGCTGAGGAGGGGATGATGGTCGGTATCTCATCTGGGGCCAATGTCTATGCCGCCATTGAGATGGCCAAGCGGCCTGAAAATAAAGGCAAGTTGATCGTCACCATTGGTTGCAGCACCGGAGAGCGCTATCTGAGTACCCCTCTGGCGGATGAAGCGCGCCACTCTGTGGGGGGTTAAACTGCGACTGAAGGCCCTTGATAGGGGTCCTTCGAGAGTTCAACTTCGGCAAAGCCCAGTTCTAGGAGCTTGTTGATGATACGCTCTGCGGTTTCAATTTCATGCAACCGTGAGACTTCTTTATCTGAGACCAGCACCTTGGCTTTTTCTTCAAAGTGTCGAACACGGATGATTTGGAAGCCCAATGCCGCGAGGAATTCTTCTGCCTGTTCCACCCGCTGTAGTTTATCGTGATCAACCATGACCCCGGTGGGGAGACGGCTGGCCAGACAGGGTTGCGCGACTTTCTCGGCCACTTCAAGGTTCTCCCGTCGGGCTAGGTGACGGATATCTGATTTGGTGAGACCGGCCTCTTTGAGAGGAGCAATGACTTTAAAATCGAGGGCCGCCTGACGCCCTGGTCGATGATCTCCAATATCGTCTAGATTTTCACCATAAGCCAGGACCGGGTATTTGCTTTCCTGAGCCAGGCTTTCCATTTTCGAAAAGAGTTCATGTTTACAGAAGTAACAACGATTCAGCGGATTGGCCTGATACTCTGGATTATTCAATTCATTGGTTTGGACGATCTGGAGAGGAAGCTGATGAGACGTTGCAAATTGGATGGCTTCATGGAGTTCGCTGCGTTTCAGGCTGGGCGAATCAGCGATGACCCCAAGTGCTTCGGTATGGGATCGGTGGACCGCAAACCAGAGCAGGACAGCGCTATCCACCCCGCCAGAATAAGCAATCATCAAGCGGGGGGCCTGATTGAGGATCTGGGTCAGAGTTCGTTCTTTTTCCTTAAGGTCGGACATTTCTATTCGCATATGCTAGCGGACATCGCTAATCTAAGCAACTTTATGGCAAGAATCGTCCAGAAATACGGTGGCACCTCAGTGGGCAGTCCTGAGAGGATCGAAGCGGTAGCCGAACGTATTGAACAATGGAAGCGCGAGGGGAATGAAGTCGTGGTCGTTGTATCTGCTATGTCTGGAGAGACAGATCGGCTTCTCCAGCTGGCCGGGCAAGTGTGCGATCAACCTACCGAGCGGGAGCTGGATGTGTTGCTGGCTACTGGTGAGCAAACGACGATCGCCCTGATGGCCATGGCATTAAACCATCGCGGGGTTCCTGCCGTTTCACTTACTGGTGCCCAGGCGGGAATCGTCACGGATGGGGTCCATACCCGCGCCAAAATTTCCAGTATCGATGCACGCGCGATTGAAGATGCGTTAGCAAATGGATCCGTGGTGATTGTGGCTGGTTTTCAAGGGCAAACAGAATCTGGACTCATCACCACCTTAGGCAGAGGCGGGTCTGATTTGAGTGCCATCGCTTTAGCGGCCGGGATCAAAGCGGATTTATGCCAGATTTATACAGATGTGAGTGGTGTCTATACGGCGGATCCCAGAGTGGTGCCGGAAGCTCGAAAGATTGAAACCATTGCCTATGAGGAAATGCTGGAGATGGCGAGCTCGGGATCGAAAGTGATGCAATCACGTGCTGTAGAATTTGCTAAGAAATTTGGCGTTATTTTTGAAGTCAGGTCTAGCTTTAATCAAGAATCAGGAACCAGAGTGGTTAAGGAATCAAATGATATGGAACAGGTAGTAGTGCGTGGTGTGAGTGTAGAAAAGAATCAGGCAAAGGTACATCTTGCCGGAGTCGATGATGAACCGGGAGTGGCTGCGCGTCTCTTTCTGTCCATCGCGGAAGCCGGGGTGAATGTGGATATGATTGTGCAGAACGTCTCCTCCCGTCTGGCGGATGAGGGGTCAGGCGTGACTGACATTACCTTTACCCTCCACCAGGATGATATTCACCGTGTGGAGCCGATCATTGAGAAGTTCCGCTCTGATTCTCTGGCTGAGGACATTCAAATTACCGGGGGCATTTGCAAGTTATCTGTGGTTGGAATCGGAATGAAGAGTCACAGCGGTGTTGCTGCTAAACTCTTTACCGCCCTCGCGGAAGCTGGAATCAATATTCAAATGATCTCGACGAGTGAGATTAAGATTGCCGTTGTCATCGCTGAAGAGCGTATGACAGAGGCGATGAACGTGGCCCACTCGGCCTTTGAACTTCATTTAGAAGAGCCAACCTAATGGGAACGGATGCTTACGGGCAGATTGGTGAATTAGCGAAAGAAGTTTCACTCCTTTCTTCGATGGGCTCACTTCTATCCTGGGATCAGGAAATCTTTCTTCCCAAGCACGGGTTACCGTTTCGAGCGGAACAACAGGCCTATCTCAGCGGAACGTCTCACCGCCTCTGGACTGATCCCAAGACTGGGGAGATGATCGAGGAAGCTCTGAGTCAGGTGGATCATGGTTCTGATGAAGAGGTCAATCTCGTGCGGTGGAAAAGAGATTTTGAGCGGGCATCCTGCCTTCCGGTGGAATTGGTTGAAAAATCTGCTCGTGAGGAAGCAAAGGCGCATGAAGCCTGGAAGTCGGCTCGCGAGGCAAATCAGTTTTCTATGTTTTCTGAGTCACTGGAAACGCTCATTGAAATAGCCAAGGAAAAAGCAAACCATTGGGGATATGAGGATTCTCCTTATGACGCCCTCTTGGAGATCTACGAGCCTGGTCTGAAGGTCAGGGACTTAAATCCGCTTTTTGGTCAAGTTGCCTCTGAACTGACTTCGATTTGTGAGAAGGCATTTAGACAAGAGCAGCCAGAGCCTCTTCCTCCGGGGCCGTATCCCCTTGAAAAACAGAAAGAGCTGAATCGAAAAGTGGCTGAGGCTGTTGGATTCGATTTTGAGCGAGGTCGAATGGATGTATCAGTCCACCCTTTTTCCTCCGGGATGGGGCCACATGATAACCGGATTACGACTCGGTACGATGAAGCGGATTTCACCAGCTCACTCTCAGCGATTTTGCATGAGGCGGGTCACGGTATGTATGAACAGGGCTTGAACCCGGATGCTTTCGCAACTCCGCTAGGAGAGTCCGTCTCGCTCGGCATCCATGAATCACAATCCAGGTTCTGGGAAAACCAGATTGGGCGTAGTGAAGCATTCTGGCAGTCCTGGTATCCGACGATTCTGGAGTATTTTCCATCTCTTCAAGGCTATGGCCCTGAAAAGCTGGCGGCATTCGTGAATCAGGTTCAACGCTCCTTTATTCGAGTGGATGCTTCAGAAATCGGATACGACCTGCATGTGATTCTCCGCTTTGAAGTCGAAGAGAAGATTTTTTCCGGAGAGCTTAAAGTCGATGAGGTGCCTATTTTTTGGAATGATCGCTTTAAAGAAATGATTGGTCTGGAAGTGCCTGATGACGCACATGGCTGCCTACAGGACATCCATTGGAGTATGGGAGGATTTGGTTACTTTCCGACCTACACCCTGGGGAGTATTAATGCCGCCATGCTCTATGAAGCAGTTACGCACGAGTTGGGCGACCTGGCTCCTTATGTTGCGAAGCAGGACTATGCACCGATCCAGAACTTCCTCAAAGAGAAGATACATCGTCAGGGTAGGCGCTACTTGCCAAATGAGCTGATCGAATTTGCAACCGGTTCAAAGCAAAGCGCGCGCCCGATGTTGAATTACTTCGCTAAAAAAGTTGGCTAGCGACCCCCCGATCGTTTCCATGAAGAGCACGATCTATCTTGATCAGGTGAGTATGACCCGGCCCCACCCGGAGATCCTTGCTGCCATGTCAGAAGTCGATGAAGCATTTCCTCTGAACCCCAATGCATCCCATCGCTATGGACGACAAGCTCGAAAGATTATTTCCGACTCGCGTGGGAGCGTTTCCGACTGGCTGAAGGTTCCGGAGGAGAGCCTCGCCTTTTGTGCGGATGCTGAACAAAGCATGTTAGCTATGATCTATTCCATTTTGGCGAAGCGTCCCAAGGGGAAGATTGTGTCCTCTGCTATTGAGCATCCAGCTTTGATGAACCTTCTCACTGACCTGGAGCAGGCCGGGTATGAAGTCTGTCGGATGGGGTGTGACGCATACGGTTTCCTGGACCCGGCAGCCTACAGTGAAGAGATTACAGAAGAGGCGGTGATGGTTATTCTCCATTTAGCAAACCATGACAGCGGAGCGGTCCAGCCAGTACAAAAAATCGTTGAGTCCGCGAGAGAGAAGAGGGTGCCGGTGCTTTGCGATGCAGGTTATGGAGGATTGGAACTCAATCGGAGCTCACTTGAGGATCTGGGAGTAGATTGGCTTTTTCTGAGTCCGCAGCGACTCTTTGGCCCCAGCGGAACTGGCATCATCTATGAGAAAAACCCGTCTCATGCGGATGGCTCCCGGGGGTGGCTAGGGAATCCTTCTTTGCGTTCCATTGCAGGTGCCGGGAAAATGGCAGCTCTCCATAGAGAGAGCGGGCTCCAGTGGCAGAAGCAGCTTACCGAAGAGAGCCAGTTTTTATTCGAGACGCTGGAAACGAAGGTGAAAGGAGTTCATTTGATTGGGCCTGAGGTGGGGGGTAGCCGTTACCCGATTCACTTATCTATTGCTCTGGATGGGCTTGACGGGGAGACGCTGATGCTCAAGTGCGATCTGATGAAGCTGGCGATCATGGCAAAGGCCGGATGCCTTCCACCGGATGCCAAACGTTCACCTGTCTTCAGGGAAATGGGAGTTCATGAATCACTTGGACTGGGGACAGTCCTTTTGGGGGTGGGACTGGATTCCAGTCATAAGATCCTTCTGGATGCGATTGAGCGTTTTGCTGGCGCAGTCGACCACCTGCGAACTTTTTCTCCTGGATGAGGAAGGGGGATCATGAATCTTGTAATGTGGAAAAAATGGGCCACGTTGATGTGATGATTTCAGAGGATCAAGTCAGAGAGACCTTAAAGAAGGTCAATTACCCGGGGTTTAGTCGAGACATCGTTTCTTTCGGAATGGTGAAGCGTATCGCGCTAGATGGAAACAAAGTCACCGTTTTTGCTCAGTTGACTACCAGTGATCAAAGGGTGCCTGCCACTCTCGATAAAGAAATCCGTCAGGCACTAGCGGCATTAGAAGGTATTGGAGAAATCGCTGTTGAGATGCAGGTCAAGGAGCCGGTTCAAGCAGCTGCCTCTCCTCAGTCACAGGGAGTGCCTGGCGTGAAGCATATCGTTGCGGTTGCTTCCGGAAAAGGAGGAGTAGGAAAGTCTACCGTTAGCTCTAATCTTGCCGTAGCAGCTGCGAAGCAGGGATTGAAAGTGGGACTTCTCGACTGTGACCTCTACGGCCCCAGCATCGGACTGATGTTTGATGCTGTCGAAAAGCCGAAAGTGACCGATGAAGAAAAATTGGTTCCGATTGATAAACATGGGGTCAAACTCATGAGTATGGGCTTTCTCGTTGGCGAGGATTCTCCGGTTATTCTTCGCGGCCCCATGGTGACGCGCTACACGCAGCAGTTCCTTGGTCAAACAGAGTGGGGGGAGCTCGATTTGCTCATTTTAGACCTCCCTCCCGGCACAGGTGATATTCAATTAACCATTGTTCAAACAGTCCCACTCTCGGGAGCTGTCATTGTGACAACTCCGCAAGAGGTGGCCCTTCTCGATGCGCGCAAAGCCGTCCGGATGTTTGAAAAAGTGAATGTGCCGATTCTCGGGTTTATCGAAAATATGAGCTATTTCGTCTGCCCGGAGGATCAAAACCGATATTATATCTTCGGTGAAGGAGGGGGGCGAAAGGAAGCGACCCGCTTCGACAGTGCCTTGCTCGCTGAAGTGCCTCTCGAGATTGAAACACGTGAGGCCGGAGACAAAGGTATGCCAATTACGTTAAAAGATAGCGGAAGTATTGCGGCCCAAGCGTTTAACGAAGCAGCTTCTAACTTGATATTAGAACTAAAAATATAACAATAGTGACTTCTATTAGGCATCTTTTTTATTTTGACAGGACAGTTACTAGATTGTAACCGTTACTTAATAAGAATGAGCACCAGTGCTATTACTTCTGAGTCGGATACTTACTTTAAGCAGTCGGCTCTCTATCAGGAATTCCTCGCTGAGCGTGAGGAAATTCTCAAGCATAAGTGGTTTTTGAGCGAGAAATCGGGTCATGATATTGGCTTTGAGAAAGCCTTATTGGACTGGATTGTCAATCATCGCACGGATTGGCGTGAAGACCGCCATAAGAATAAAAAGATTTCATCTTCATAACAGATAGAGATGAACCTTTAATCTGGTCCTGAGAGGCCAAGAAGGGAAACAGTGACAGAGCGTCAAATACTAGACGCAGGGGCGATTGAACGCACCCTGAAGCGGATTGCGCATGAGATACTCGAGCGTAACCCTAGCGATATATCTCTAGGCCTGATTGGGATTCAAACACGCGGTGTGCCATTGGCGAAGCGCTTGCATCGTTTCATTCAGTCGATCGAACCGGATCGGCAGATCAAAGAAGTTGGATCATTAGACATCAGTTTTCATCGTGATGACATGGGAAGTAACCTCCATGTCCCGAAAGATACCAATGTGCCATTCCCGGTCGATGGGCAGCGAGTCATCCTCATTGACGATGTTTTTTATACAGGGCGAACGGTCAGAGCTGCGATGAATGCGCTCTTGGATCTGGGGAGGACCGAGAGTATTCAACTCGCGGTGCTAGTCGACCGGGGGCACCGCCAGCTTCCAATCCGGGCCGACTATGTGGGTAAGAACATACCGACCTCTGGACAAGAGAAAGTATATTGCCGACTCGAAGAATATGATGGTCACGATGAAGTCTCTATAAAGGAGGTCAGCAGATGAGTGAATGGCAGAAAAAAGACCTCCTCGAGATTAGAGGAATGGAGTTATCCGAATTACTGACCATTCTGGATACGGCGCGTGCATTTAAAGATATTCTCCAGCGTCCGATCAAGAAGGTGCCGTCACTGCGAGGCAAGACTGTGGTCAACCTGTTTATTGAGCCGAGCACGAGGACACGTATTTCATTTGAACTGGCTGCGATGCGATTAAGTGCTGATGTCGTCGGTATTCAAAAGGAGGCCAGCAGCTTTCGGAAAGGTGAAACCCTACGTGATACCGCACTCAATCTGCAGGCGATGAACGCAGACTTTATCATCCTTCGTCATAGTGCGGCAGGGGCTGCGCACTTTCTGGCCAGAGAATTGGATGCCTCAGTCATCAATGCAGGAGACGGGGCTCATGAACATCCCAGCCAGGCGTTGCTTGATGTCTTCACCATGCGGGAAAAGTTAGGTGACCTGAGGGGCAAGAAGGTGCTCATCATCGGAGATATTCTTTACAGTCGGGTGGCCCGTTCAAATATTTTTGCGCTACAGATGCTCGGAGCTGAAGTGACTTTAGTGGGGCCCTCTACACTGGTTCCTGGTGTATTTCGAAAGCTGGGAGTGAATGTTTCCTACAACCTTGATCCGGAATTGGAGGCAGCGGACGTGATTCAGTTACTGCGGATTCAACATGAACGGCAGAGGGAAGCGCTCTTTCCGTCTCTCGGTGAATACACCAGGTTATTCGGACTCACGAATGAACGTTTTGAGCGCTGCCAGCCCGATGTCCTGATTATGCACCCCGGGCCGGTAAACCGTGGAGTCGAAATAGCCAGTGAATTAGCGGACGGGAAAAACTCAGTGATTATGGATCAGGTGACCAACGGTCTGGCGGTCAGGATGTCGATTTTGTATCTACTGGGAGGAGGGAAACCAATGATTCCGGAGCCAGCCAATGTCTAAAGTGATCCAGCTGAAAAACAGCAGAGTCCTCGACCCACTCCAGCAAAGAGATGAGGTCAGTGATCTATGGTTCGCAGACGGTGTCGTTCATGAGACGAATCCCGGTGGGGACGTTGAAACGATTGATTGCCAGGGAAAATGGGTTTGTCCGGGATTGATTGATACCCAAGTTCATCTCTGTGAACCCGGTCTAACCGCTAAAGAGAACATTGAATCTGGAACTACCGCAGCGGCTGCAGGTGGCTTTACTTCGGTTCTTGCCTTGCCCGGCAATGCTCCCCCTGCCGACGATGTGAACCGTATTTTTTGGGTTCAGCAACGCGTCCAAGAGACCGCTAAAGTAAATGTATTTCTCACAGGTTGCGCATCGAAGGGGAAAGAAGGGAAGACGCTGGCACCGATAGGGTCAATGGCGCAGGCAGGAATTGTAGCAGTGACGGATCATCAATATTGCCTTCAGGACAATGAATTGATGCGCCGTGCACTGGAATACTCGTCCATGTTTAATCTTCCCGTGATGGATCGCTGCCGTGATCTTTCGTTGAGCACACAAGGAGTGATGAATGAAGGCTACTGGTCTGCACTCCTCGGGATGCGTGGATGGCCGGCGATGGCAGAGGAGATCATTGTCGAGCGTGATGCCCTGCTCGCGGATAATGCAAATGCCCGGGTACACTGCATGTCCATTTCAACGGCAGGCAGTGTGCAGCTTATCGAGCAGGCGAAAAAGAAGGGGATTCAGATCACGGCTTCTGTTACACCTCATCACCTGTTGCTGACAGATGAAGTCGTCCAATCATTTGATACTAAATTTAAGGTGGATCCACCGCTAAGGACACCAGATGACGTCGCGGCCTTAAGAAAGGGGTTACGGGAAGGAATCATCGATGTGCTCGCCAGTGATCACCATCCGCATTGTAGTTATGAAAAAGAAGTGGAATTCGATGATGCGCCTTTTGGTGTAGTAGGCCTCGAGACAGCGGTTGGAATCTACCTGACTCATTTGGTTCATAGTGGAGTTTTAAGTCCTTTAGAGTGGTTGGCCCTGGTGACATCGAACCCTGCGAAACTATTTCAAATGGATCGTGGCAGCCTTCAATCTGGAGCTCCGGCTGACGTCACCGTGATCGATCCTGAGCTGGTTTGGAAGGTGACTCCGGAAAGCTTTCTTTCCAAGTCGAGGAATAGCCCCTTTATTGGAGAGGAACTCAAGGGCCGGGCGGTAAGGACATTTATTGCAGGTCGAGAACGATGGAACTTGGAAGAAGGACTAAAGGATGATGAATAAAGCAAAGTTGGCACTCGAGAACGGATCTGTTTTTGAGGGACATTCAGTTGGGGCTGAAGGAACAGTAGAGGCGGAGGTTTGTTTTAACACCTCAATGACTGGCTATCAGGAGATTTTGACAGACCCTTCTTATCACGGACAGATGGTCGCGATGACCTATCCTCATATTGGAAACTACGGAGTGAATCCGGATGATGCGGAATCCTACCAACCGCATGTGAGTGGTTTCATTATGCGCGAGCTGTCTCCACGAGTGAGTAATTTTCGCAGCCTGGAGTCGTTGGGGGTATACCTTGAGCGCAATGGAATTCCAGCAATTGCAGGTATCGATACCCGTCAATTGACGAAACAACTCCGGGTCGAAGGTGCCTTAAAAGGAATTCTGACCACAGAAGAGTGTTCAGATGAAGACCTGATCAAGAGGACTCGCGGTGTCCAGAGTATCGTCGGTCAGGACTATGTGCAGAAGGTGACGACCAAAGAAATTTATGAGTGGGATCCGGAAGGTGATGACTCTCCTGAGTGGCTCGACAACGACCAAGTTGAAGATGGGATGAAAAAGCCATTACCGCCAATTGAACACCGGATCGTCGCTTACGACTTTGGAATCAAATATAATATCCTAAGGCGACTGAGGGAGCAGGGTTTTGGTGTGACGGTAGTGCCAGCACAGACGGAAGCCAAAGAAGTCCTGGCCATGAAACCGGATGGAGTTTTTCTATCTAACGGTCCCGGAGACCCTTCAGCAGTTCATTATGCACATGAATCCGTCCGTGAAATCATGGAAGCAGTTCCTGTTTTCGGGATTTGCCTAGGCCATCAGATTCTTGCCCATGCCTTAGGAGGAAAAACCTTTAAGCTAAAATTTGGACATCGGGGCGGTAACCAGCCGGTTAAAGATTTACGCGATGGCTTGGTGAAAATCACCTCGCAGAATCATGGATTTGCAGTTGATGCAGATAGTTTTGAGGAGGACTCTGTTGAAGTGACTCATATCAATCTCAATGATGGCACTTGCGAGGGATTGAGTCATCGGAAGAAACCGGTCTTTTCTGTGCAGTATCACCCGGAAGCGGCCCCCGGCCCACATGATGCGGCTTACTTCTTTGAGCAGTTTAAGGCTCAGGTGGTTGCTTTTAAAAATTGATTGGAATCAAGTCGCCAATCGGTAGTTTGTCAGGATAATGCCGTCACTTGAATCACAGTCACCTGAATTTCAGGGACAAGTCTTTGATCTCGTAGGAGACATCGTAACCGTTGGACGTGAGGATGATAATGTCCTGCCGATTACCCATCCCAGTATTTCAAGCTACCATGGAGAATTTAGATTAGAGGGCGGAGATTATCGCCTGGTGGATTTAAATTCGACCAATGGTAGCCGTGTGAATGAAGAGAAAATCACCGAATCTCCCCTGCGCAATGGAGATGTTGTATCACTTGGGAACATCATCTTTACCTATCGCTCCGAGAATGTTTACGATGCGCCTCCTTTACCGGATAATGATAGCAAAGTGATCGTGCAAGCGGGGGCAGGTGAAGGAAGACCGAGTGGTTTCCGTAATCTGGCTCCTTTTGCCAAGCCGAAGTCATCCAAAGATGGTGGAGGACTGAGTCTACCGGTGATCATCGCGATCGTGCTGGCGATTGGCGGAATCGGCTACCTCGCCTACGTTGTCTTGACCGGTTAGTCCGTTCCTGATCCTCAGGTCAATCTGGCCGATTGTTTCATGAATGCGCTGAACCTTACTGCTTTGCCCTCGGGGCATTCCATTCTCAACGCGTTGGCCCCTCTGGCAAAGAGACTAAAGCCTGAAGGTGAATGGTCACTTGGTTCAGCTCCCTTGTCTGCCTGGATGCCTCTCGTGACCATGGCACAAGAAGAACGGCCCTCAGTGATGGTGATGGATTCAATTCGCGATGCGGAAGAAGCATACGAGGTCGCGTGCGCCTGGGGGCTAGCACCCGTTTTATTATTAGATCGCGAGGAAGCTGAATCTCCTCAGCGAGATGAGAGCTGCTGGCTTCCCCTGAAGCAACTCCTCGACGCAGAGACTCCGTTTCTCATTACCACACAAACAAGCTGGGAACAGGATTGGATTTCACCTGATGCCTTGCGCCGTTCGTATCTGAACTTGCAGGTCGGACTCAAACTGGAACCTGAGCAACTGATTGAAAAGATGATCAGTGCCGGCTATGAGCTGGAGGCTCAAAGTGTCGAAAGAGGACAGATCGCAAAACGCGGGGGGATTGTGGATGTCTTCTCGGTTGATGCCGAGCAGCCCGTTCGCTTGGAGTGGTTTGGGGAAGAAATTGAGTCTATCCGTCTTTACGATCCGGTGAGTCAGAGTATGACGGAATCGAAGAATGAAGCTCAGGTTTTTCTTCCTGCCAACAAAGAGAACGATCAATCCAACCTTGCCTCTTATTTTAAAGACGCTCCTGTGCTTTTCTTGCAATCAGGGGAAGATGAACATTCTGTCCTGACCGAAGTGAGTGAGCATGACTATCTGCGACGGGTTTCAGGAGATGCGATTGAGGGGGAGAACCGTCGACAGCTAGTTCGTGACCATCTCGAAGACTGGATGAGCGAAGGTTGGTCCGTTTGGCTGGTCTGTCATAACGAAGGTGAAGAACAGCGCCTACGAGAATGGCTTTCTGACAGAGAATCCACAGAACTGGATAATCACCTCCACTTTTTCCATTCCTCACTGAGAAGAGGATTTATTTGGCCCTCGGCACGATGGGTCGTCATGACCGACGCTGAGATATTTTCCCGTTATCAACGGCCTACTCGCAGGCGAGCTGACGACCGACTTCAGAAATGGAGGCAGGCGGGTAAGCAGGGTAGCCAATTTGATCCGGGTGACTACGTGGTTCACCTCGAATACGGAGTGGGTCTTTATCGTGGATTGCGGGTATTGCCGAGCGGACATGAGTCGACCCAGGAGGCGCTGGAAATTGAATACCAGGATGAAGCCAAGCTATACGTGCCACTCGATCAGGCTTACCTCGTCAGTCGTTATGTCGGCGTCAAGCGTCATAAGCCCAGCTTGGATACGCTGGGTCATACGAGGTGGTCAAAGAAGACCGCTGCAGCCCGGGTTGCGGTGAAGGACTACGCGGCAAAGCTGATCAAGCTGCAGGCGGAACGGGATTCCATGAAAGGTTACGCCTTTCCTCCTGATCACCCGTGGCAATCCGAATTTGAAGCCTCATTTATTTATCAGGAGACAGATGATCAGCTAAAGGCGATCGCTGAGACCAAAGCTGATATGGAAAAGCCAAGGCCTATGGATCGTTTGATCTGCGGTGATGTGGGTTTTGGAAAAACTGAAGTAGCGATCCGGGCCGTTTTTAAAGCAGTGACGGCTGGGAAACAGGTGGCTTTTCTGGCTCCCACCACGGTGCTGGCGCAACAACACTATCAGACCCTGACAGAACGGATGGCAGACTATCCGATTCAAATTGGTCTGCTTAGTCGCTTTGTCTCATTGAAGAAGCAAAGAGAGACGATGAAGGGGCTTCAAGCCGGCACCGTAGACGTGGTGGTTGGGACCCATCGCCTTCTTTCTCCCAGCATTGAGTATAAGGATTTAGGCTTGGTGGTGGTCGATGAAGAGCAGCGCTTCGGTGTCGAGCAAAAGGAAAAACTGAAAATGCTCTACCACATGGTGGATATGTTGACCCTTTCTGCCACTCCCATTCCGAGGACGCTTTACTTTGCCCTCATGGGGGCTCGAGACATGAGTACGATCGATACTCCACCGGCTAACCGGAGACCGGTAGAAACCCAAATTGCCGCTTTTGATGAACGATTGATTCGTCAGGCCGTCCAGCATGAACTCCATCGTGGGGGGCAGGTTTTTTTCCTCCATAACCGGGTGCAGACGATAGAGAGGATGGCGAAACGCATTCGCTTTCTGATCCCGGACGCCAAGGTTGCGGTGGGGCATGGACAAATGCCTGAGACACAGTTGGAGGATGTCATGGCCGGTTTTCTTGAGGCCAAGACCGATGTACTTGTCTCCACCACCATCATCGAGAGTGGAATCGATATTCCCAATGCGAACACGATTATTATTGACCGTGCTGATCGCTTTGGACTGGCTGACCTTTATCAGTTACGTGGGCGAGTCGGGAGGTCGACCATCCATGCGCACGCACTGTTGCTCGTGCCACGTGACCTCTTAGGAGGAGATGCCGGGAAGCGGGTGCGAACGATCAAACAGTACTCACAACTGGGGTCCGGGTTCAAAGTCGCTATGCGCGATCTGGAAATCAGGGGGGCAGGTAATTTGCTCGGACATGAGCAAAGCGGACATATTGCTACGATTGGATTTGAGTTATATTGCCGCCTTCTCAAGAAAGCGATCTCGGCTCTCCAAGGCAAACGTGACCTGACCTTTAAAGAGGTCAAATGTCATTTTGATTTCATCCAGATCGGTGAAAAAGCGGAACTCGGGCAGACTCCTGCCTACTTACCGGCATCCTATATGCAGGAAACCAGCTGGCGTATTGAGGCTTACCGTCACCTTGCGGAGCTGGAATCGAATCAGCAGTGGAACGATTTGAAAAAAGACTGGAGAGACCGCTTCGGCCCGCTCCCGGATTCTGTGAATCTTCTGCTTGAATACCAAAAAGTAAGAATTGCTGGTTTGACTGGTAATATTACGCAAATTGACGTAAAAGATAATAAATTAATGATTCAGCGTAATGGTGACTATGTCATGATCGGTAAAAAATTTCCCCGATTGAATGAAAATTCACCAGACCGTAAGTTGAAAGAAATAATGAAATGGATAGAATCACTATCCTGAACGAAATGAGTGGCAGTTTTAGATTAGCAATGCTGGCTATCCTCCTGGTGGAGTTTGGCGGATTGCTTCATGCCCAAAAACCGACCGACGGAATTGCAGCGGTCGTCAATCAGCGTGTCATTACCTTTTCTGAAATCCTCGGAGAAATCCAGCCACTTGAGAGGCAATACCGGGAGCTTTACTCTGGACTAGAACTCGTGAATAAGCTGCGTGAAGCTCGACTCAATTCCTTAAAGTCACTGGTGGAACGGGAATTAATAATTGATGAGTTTAAGAGCAAAGGATTCTTTTTTCCGGAGAACGTCATCGATGATGATATTCGCAGGCATATCGATGAGCGATATGAGGGAGATCGACGGGCGTTCATTCGCACCCTGCAAGCCAACGGGATTTCATTATCGAATTTTAAGGAGCGTCAACTAGAAGACCGGATTGTGATGGCGATGCGGGCGAAAGAAGTGCAGCAGGCTGTCATTATTTCTCCCTATCAGATAGAGCAATACTATCAGGATAACGTGAAGGATTTTGTGCGTCCTGATCAGGTGCGTTTGCGCATGATCTACATGAAGAAAGGCTTGTTCAAAGAGACCCGTGAAGGACAGGATGGTGAGACTGTCGAAGTGGACCCGCAGCGCTTAATCATGGAAGAGATCTTGAGAAAAGTGAAGACGGGCTCTGATTTTGCCAATCTGGCGCAGAGTTATTCTGAAAGCCCTCAACGCACGAATGGTGGTGATATGGGTTGGGTCTCGGATAAAACCCTTAGAACGGATCTGTCAGAAGTAGCATTCAGTTTGCGCCCCGGTCAGAATAGCGAACTCGTTGAGACGGAAGATGGATACTACATACTCCTTGCTGAAGATATCCGCAAAGCAACTGTGGTTTCACTCGATGATGTTCGTGAGAGTATCGAAAATACCTTGTTACAGCAGGAGCGTGAGCGTTTACAACAAGAGTGGTTAGACAGCTTGAGAGCAAAAGCATTTATCAAAATGTTTTTTTAGCAGGTGTAACGCACGACTAGCCTTGAGTTCGTCCAAGCAAATACCAATCGGGGTGACTTTAGGGGATCCTTCCGGAATCGGTCCTGAGATCATTACCAAGGCCATCCCTCAAGTTCAAAAGCGCCACCCACAGATCCACTTTCATTTGATCGGAAGTACGAAAGGGGTAACCCCCGGTAGACCCGGCAAAAAATCTGCCCTTCTCGCACTGGAGGCCTTAGAAGAGTCAGCTAGGCTCCTTAGGAGTGGTCAGATCAGTGGTGTGGTCAACGGCCCGGTTTGGAAGGAAGGGTTAATGAAGTTGGGTTTTCGCTATCCAGGCCAGACTGAATTTTATGCACACTGTGCCGGGCTTAAAGAAGAAGATGTTACCATGATTATGTATTCGCCGAAGATTACGGTTGGACTCGTGACTACGCATTGCTCACTCAAGCAGGCGGTCAGGCGTGTAAATGAAAAGCGGTTGCGACGTGCAACCCGCCAGTTACACGATTTTTTTCTAAGTCTGGGAACCCGGAATCCAAAGCTCGCCGTTGCAGGGCTCAATCCTCACGCCGGAGAGGCAGGTGCCTTTGGAGTTGAGGAACTTGAATTGATTTCACCTTTGGTGAAGAAGATGAAAAAAGAAATGAAGAATCTGGTGGGGCCTGTTTCCCCTGATGCGGTGTTCGCAGAATGTTGGCAGGGAAAATGGGATGGGGTGGTGTCGCTCTACCATGACCAGGGACTCATCCCGTTTAAATTAGTGGCTTTTGAGGAGGGGGTGAACACGACGGGTGGACTGCCATTTGTGCGCACTTCACCGGATCACGGAACCGCTTTTGATTTGGCAGGAAAAGGAATCGCTTCTGAAAAGAGTATGGTAGCTGCCCTTGAACTCGCAGTCTTACGATTAACATGAGTCTATCGTTCATAGACCATGGAGCCCGCTATCGGCACTTGGAGGAGAAGATGCCACCCGGCGGTTTATTTGGGTCTGGTGAGTGGAAGGTCTCCACGGAAGCCTTTCCCCTTCAACCTAAGCACGTGTCCTATCTTAAGAAGTTAGGCCCCTGGCTTCGTAAATTTCAGGAAGCATCCGATCTGCTCTATAAACAGAGCCTGACAGGAAAGGCGCCTGCCTACATTGCGGATTGGATTGACCGGGGGAAACCGGAAGATCTTAAATCGATTTCTCACCAGACCGCTAACAATGGCCAGCTTCCCAGTCTGTTACGACCTGACCTGCTTTTAACCGATGATGGATTCCAATTGACTGAGATCGATTCGCTCCCGGGAGGGTCAGGAGTGATGGCTTGGATGAATGAGACCTATAGCGAATTTGAAGAGGGGGTCATTGGGACAACGGAAGCAGCCTCTCAACTGAGAGGTCGCTTTGCGGGTCATGACATCGTTATTTCAGAGGAAGCATTTTCCTATGCTCCGGAATTCAAATGGCTCTATGGAGAAGCTCAGGTGAAGAAAGCGGAGCATTACCAATTCAACGGTGCGCCGGTTTATCGATTTTTTGAAGGATTTGATTGGCCATCGATGAGGTCACTTCGGCAGAGCTGGTCTGACCAAGTGGTGATGGACGCCCCGCTTAAAGTACATCTGGAGGAAAAACTCTGGATGGCACTTTTCTGGATGCAACCGCTCAGAGAATTTTGGAAACAGCAACTCGGCGGGCGATATGACCAGGAATTACAAAAGCTGATCCCCTACACCTGGCCCTTAGAGCCCATTGATCTCCCTCCACACGGGGTCATTCCTAAATTAGGGATTCACCAATGGGAAGACGCCTATGGTTTTTCTAAAGCCGAGCGCGATCTGGTGATCAAGCTCTCCGGTTTTTCCCCTTTGGCCTGGGGGAGTAAGAGCGTGGTCATGGGATCAGATGTGCCAGTAGCCGAATGGGAAGAAACGCTCAAAATGGCATTAAGGCATTCTCAAGATGGATTGTGGATCATGCAGGAATTCAAGAAAGCGGAGCGCGCGACGCACAGTCTTTACGACCCGGTTAAAAATAGCCGTCTAGACGTTCCAGTCCGAGCCCGCATTTGCCCCTTCTATCTGACTTCTGCGGAAAAGACTGAGCTGATTGGAGTCCATGTCACCCTCTGCCCGCCTGATAAGAAAAAAATTCATGGCATGCAGGATGCCATTATCGTACCAGCGAAAGAGCTAAGCTGATTACAGCGTTGCTGGTGCGCGGAGAGAAAAGGCCATGACACTGCCCTTGGTGATGGTGATATCCTCACCCGCACTGACCAGACCTTTCGAGGCTCCTACGATAGCACCTTTAGCGGCTCCGTCCCCGGCATCATCGTTGGCAAACCGTCCAAAGAGAGCCCCTTTTCCCGCTCCCTTCGCAGCACCTTTGACAACACCACCGCCCTGACGTTCAGCTTGCTCCTGTTGAAGAGCGGTCGCGACAGGAACCACCTTGTCTCCGAGAATGATACGGGTGATTTCCAGATTAATCGCTCCCGGAGTTTTTCGCACTCCACGAGATGCAGGTGAGGCACTGGTGACACGTCCTTCAACTGCACTGCCAGCTGGAAAGACAACGGTATTATTAACCCGCACGTCACCGGTCAGATTTCCCGTGAAGGGTTCGCCTGATTTGGAAGTCCGGGACCCAAGGTTTTTTCCGATGCTGACCATGAGTGTCGTGTTCGCCGGAACGGTTATCGCTTGTTGAGCAGGAGCTGCGGGGGCCGGATTGCTGGCCGGAGCGGGTGTAGGAGCCGTGGCCGTAGCGCCTGTCCCAGTCATATCGATGTTCACGACTTCAGCACGGTCAAGGGTAACACTCACTCCATCCATATCGAGCACGACATGATCAGATGTCAAT
>JBCBYL010000120.1:0-6893 GCA_039815855.1 Verrucomicrobiota bacterium | reverse complement strand
TCTAGATGAGCACATATACTGACTATTGTCTGTGGTTTTTATCCCCTGCTTGCATCCATTCTCATGAATGCCGAAACGAGAATTGTCCATTCACTTTGGTAGATTGCTTAAAGAGAAGCGGCTAAAGACCGGTTACTCTCAGGAGGCACTGGCTGAAAAGGCGGAAGTTCATCCTACCTACATCGGATTGCTTGAAAGAGGCAAACGTAGCCCAAGCATTGACGTAGCGGCCCGGGTTGCTCATGCATTAGGTTTGCGCTTATCCAAAATGGTCTCAGAAGCTGAGCAATCAAAGTAAGGCCAGCCGCAACACGATCTTTTCACTCCTCTCCGTTTGACGAGGTGAGTCGAAGTAAGTAAGTTCTAAAGCATGATCGAAGTAACCGAAGCCGCTGCCACTCAAATTAAGGAATTAGTACCTGATGAGAAGCGCTCTAGTGAAGGACTAAGGATATTTGTAAAAACGGGTGGATGCTCTGGACTGCAATATGCGATGACGATTGCGCCGCCCGAAGCAGAAGACCACATTACCGATGCTCACGGAGTGCAAGTCTACCTTGACCAGGAGGGCCAAAAGTATCTTCAAGGTTCAGTCATCGATTTTTCTGACGATCTGGTCAACACGGGGTTCAGGATCCAGAACCCGAATGCCAAGCAAACCTGCGGATGCGGGACTTCCTTCGAAGCTTAATTCAATCCCTGCCTTCGTGAAATTGTTTCGATCTCCAGCGATCTTACTGATCCTCCCCCTTGGATTCGCCATTTCTTGTGGAGGGGGCTCGTCTCGTCCAGAAGGCAGCTCTCAAGCGCCCGCGGTGGTGACAGAACCGTATGAGTTAGAGGAGACGGGAGAATTCGATCCAATTGCCTCTGATCTGGCGATCAAAGGCGGCACCTTTACGACCTGGGCCGGAGGTTACCCGAAGTCACTGAACATGTGGTTGGATTACAACGCATTCTCCAAGCAGATTTGTGAAATGTTGTTCGAGGGGCTGGTAGGCTTACATCCCACCGAGAATCGGCCGGTAGGCGTATTAGCCGAATCCTGGGAAGTATCTGAAGATATGATGACCTTCCGTTACAAAATTCACGAGAGCGCAACCTGGAGTGATGGCACACCGATTACAGCCAGAGACATCCAATTTTACTACGACACGATCATGAACCCCGAGAACCTGACATCGCTTTTCCGGGTTTCACTGAGTCGCTTTGATCGCCCTGAGATCATCGATGAAAAGACCGTATCGATTACCGCCAATGAGCCGCATTGGGTCAACTTCTGGACCGCCTCCGGCATGACCGCATTCCCCGCTCACCTCTGGGAGGGCAAGAAATTCAATGAAATCAATTTTGAGTTTGGAGCGGTTTCCGGCCCCTATGATTTATATGAAATTAAAACGAACCGTCTGATTTCACTGCAACGCAGAGGTGACTGGTGGGGCCGGTCTTTAAAAATAAATCAGTATAAATACAATTTTGATTACCTCCGCTTTCGATCGATGGAAGATCGGGTCAAGGCCCTCGAATCTCTGAAGCGGGGAGACTTTGATCTTTATCCCATTTACACATCGAGGATATGGGCGCAGCAAACCCGCTTTGATCAGGTCAAAAAGAACTGGGTGGTGCGCCAAACCGTTTACAATCAAGAGCCCAAAGGATTTCAAGGATTTGCGATTAACATGCGTGAAGAGAAATTCGGCGATGTGCAGGTCAGGCGTGCCCTCTCCCACCTCTTGAACCGTGAAATGATGTTAGAGAAGATCATGTTTAATGAGTACTTTCTGCTCAACAATTTCTACCCGGACCTCTACCCGAATAATCTGAACCCAGACGCGGAACTCACCGCCTACAACCCCTTACAGGCACGGGAACTCTTAACCGCAGCTGGCTGGAACGTCAATGATCAGGGGATTCTGGAAAAGGACGGAGAACCACTCGAAGTGACAATGCTCTATCATGGGACACCACTCCCCCAGATCACCATTTATCTCGAGGACCTGAAGAAGGTGGGAATCGATGCGAAGCTGGACGTGGTTTCCTTAGCTACCTATCGGAAGCGCCTTGATCGCCATGAATTCGACCTCGCCTGGCAGAACTGGTCAGCAACCCGCCTCCGAGACCCGGAACCAATGTGGCACTCGAAAACAGCAAACCAAGTGGCTTCTCAAAACCTCAGTGGTGTGGAATCGGATGAAATTGATACTCTGATTGAAAAACAGAAGACAATCCACGACATCGATCAGCGGAATGACATCCTGAAGGAAATTGACCGGCTCTTAGTTGAAATCCACCCCTACGTGCTTTTATGGCAATCTGATCGGCACCGCCTGCTTTACTGGAACCGTTACGGGACACCTGAGTACGTTCTCGATCAATTTAATCGTGAAGACTATGCCACTACGTACTGGTGGTTAGATCCTGAGAAGTCGGAACGCTTAGACAAGGCACTGAGCACGAACCAGCCTCTGGAGGCTGAGCCTGAAGAAGTGCATTTCCAATAGTAGGTCCAAATGACTACCTACTTATTGAGAAGACTCCTCCTTTTTATTCCTACCCTCCTTGGCATCTCGATTGCCACCTTTGTGCTTATCCAATTCGTGCCCGGTGGTCCGGTAGAAGAAATGATCTCAAAAGTCCAAGGCATGGCCAGTGTTCAGGGAGGCAAGACGAGTGAGCTTTCTCAGGAAGAAATCGAGAATATCAAAAGCTACTTCGGCTTTGATCAACCAGCTCACATGCGCTATCTCAACTGGCTGGGCAACCTCCTCAAAGGGGATTGGGGGCGTTCCTATGTCTATCACCAAACGGTTCTCGATGTCATTTTCAGCAAGATGCCCATCTCACTCTTCTTTGGCCTGACTTCATTCTTTCTCGCCTATCTTATCTCCATTCCATTGGGAGTCACCAAAGCACTGAAGAATGGTTCACTCATCGATACGGTTTCATCGGTCATTATTTTTGCTGGCTACGTGATTCCCGGATTTGCCTTGGGTATCCTCCTCATCATCCTCTTTGGCGGGGGCAGCTTTCTTGACTGGTTTCCAGTCTCCGGGGTCGTTTCCGAGAACTTCGAATATTTATCTCCCATGGCCAAAGTCACTGATTTCCTGCACCACCTCTTTCTTCCCATTGTTTGCTATATGGTCGGCGAATTTGCGTTTTTAACGATGCTGACGAAAAATTCCGTCCTCGAGGAAATGAACTCTGACTATGTGCGTACCGCCATGGCCAAAGGAATTTCTCAACCCGTAGCCGTCCGGAAACATGCCTTGAGAAACTCACTCATCCCTCTCGCCACCGGGATGTCGGAAATCTTTGTTGTCATGTTTGCCGGCTCCCTGTTGATCGAAAAGGTTTTCGATATCGATGGAATGGGCCTGCTCTTTTATAACTCGATCGTCGGACGGGATTATAACGTCGTGCTCGGCCTCATTATGATGGTCAGTCTCTTTACCATGCTGGGTAGGCTTTTTTCCGACCTCCTCTATGCCACCCTCGATCCAAGAATTCGATTTGATTAGATCCGAGTCATGATTTCCGATCTCACTAAGTCCCAATTCCAGAAATTCCGCAGTATGAAGCGGGCCTGGTGGTCTTTCTGGATTCTACTCTTCTTTTACGTGCTCTCTCTCTTTTCTGAACAAATCGCGAATAATCGCCCCCTCATTTTAGGATATGAAGGCAAGCTGTACTTCCCGACCTTGACTTTCTATGATGAGACTACCTTTGGTGGTGCCTTTAAGACGGAAGCAGATTATCAAGCTCTGAAATCCAGTGAAGCATTTAGGGCGAATGGAGGCTGGATGGTTTACCCACTCATTCCTTATGACCCGCTCTCTTCTGACTGGGAGGCGGAAGGCCCGCCGCCTCACGCTCCCTCCTCAGAACATTGGCTCGGCACCGACTCCGCAGCGCGTGATGTGTTAGCCCGGATTCTCTATGGCTTTAGAACTGCGATGAATTTCGCCCTCGCCCTGATTGTCCTCAGTGTCGTCCTCGGAATCTTGATTGGCAGCATTCAGGGATATGCAGGCGGTAAGATTGATCTTTTAGGTCAGCGGATCATCGAGATTTGGTCTGCCCTTCCATTTCTTTATGTCGTCATCCTCATGAGTTCGATTTACGGGCAATCCTTTATGATCCTCTTACTTGTTTTCGGGCTCTTTCGCTGGATAGGTATCTCGTACTATATTAGGGCCGAATTCCTCAGACTTAAAAACCAGACCTATGTGCAGGCAGCGCGCGCTCAGGGAGCCCGACATGTGGGAGTCGTTTTTAAGCATATCCTGCCTAACGCGCTCAACCCGATCATTACCATCGTTCCGTTTAGTTTAGTGACCGCGATCACTTCTCTGACCGCACTCGACTTTCTTGGCTTTGGGCTAGCTCCTCCTGCTCCCTCGTGGGGAGAACTTTTGAGACAGGGATTGGAAAACCTTTATGCGCCATGGATGTCACTCTCAGCTGTCATTGCCTTGTTTCTCACTCTTCTGCTCGCCAGTTTTGTTGGAGAAGGAGCTCGTGCCGCATTTGACCCTCGCGTACAATCCAAATCATGAATTCGTCTAATTTACTTTCAGTAAAAAATCTCCAAATCGCCTTCGCCGGTAATGAAGATCGGCCTGCGGTCAAAGGGATCTCTTTTCAAATTGAGCAGGGAGAAACCGTGGCTGTGGTGGGGGAAAGCGGGAGCGGCAAGAGTGTCAGTGCGCTTGCTTTGACGCAACTACTTCCCAAACCTCCGCAGTGCCAGGTGTCAGGGACGATCGAACTCAATGGATCCAACGTTCTCGAAATGTCGGATAAGGAGCTGCGTCAAATTCGTGGCGGCAAAATTGCCTACATTTTTCAGGAACCGTCCACTTCCCTGAATCCGGTTTATACCATTGGCTTTCAAATTAGGGAGGCCCTTGAACTCCACCGTCCTGAGATCGAAGATGCGCAGCAAGAAATGGTCAAACTCCTGAAGGTGGTCGGCATCCGAGATCCGGAGCAAACCTTATCGGATTACCCGCACCAACTCAGTGGAGGCATGCAGCAACGGGCGATGATTGCGATGGCTTTAGCCTGCCAACCGGAGCTCCTGGTTGCCGATGAACCGACCACCGCACTGGATGTGACGATCCAAGCACAAATTATCCGACAGCTGAAAGAGCTGAAAAGCAGCCAGCAAATGTCAATCTTACTCATTACCCATAATTTCGGGATCGTCTCTGGCTTTGCCGATCGGGTCATCGTCATGTTGAGGGGGGACATCGTTGAAGAAGGCGTGACGGAGGATATTCTCAAAAATCCGCAACATCCTTATACCCGTGCTTTGATTGATTGTATTCCTAAGCTGGGAAAAAAGCAGGACCGCCTCACCACTATCAACCATGACTCTCTTATCTAACGCAGAGACGCAAAGACACGGAGGTCTACAATGAAGTCCATAAACGAATTGAGTTCACAAATCATTGGAGCTGCTATTGAAGTCCAAACTGAATTAGGAGGCCCAGGCCTTTTAGAATCTGTATACGAAGAATCACTCTGCTTTGAACTCAAAAAACGTTCCTTAGAATATAAGAGGCAAGTGAGCCTACCGATCAACTATAAGGGACATCATTTGTCTAAACCCTTGATTATTGATCTCATCGTTGAAGATAAAATTATCGTGGAAAATAAAGCTATATCTGAAAACCATTCCGTCTTTGAGAATCAACTACTAACCTATCTCAGGTTAAGTAAATTAACTCTTGGACTAGTTATTAATTTTGGAATCTACCCACTAAAGAACGGTATCCGGAGAGTCGTCAACCAACTCAATGAGCCTCCCAGCCTCAGCGCCTCTGCGTTAAAATAAACTGATATTCCTAGTAAAAACATGAAGCCACTTCTCAACGTTCAAAACCTCAAAGTTCATTTCCCAGTCCGTTCTGGCCTGCTTCAGCGTGTCACCAGCCATATCAAAGCGGTCGATGATATTAGTTTCTCCGTCCCGGAAGGCTCATCGGTAGGGATCGTCGGGGAAAGCGGGAGCGGCAAATCGACGACGGGGAAAGCCATCATTGGCCTCAATCCAGTCACTTCAGGTTCGATTCATTATCATGATCAGGAATTGAGCGGACTCAACTCACGTTCTTTTCTCCCCTATCGGAAAAAAATCCAAATGGTCTTTCAAGATCCCTTTAACTCATTGAATCCCCGCATGACGATCAGCCAGATTCTGAGTGAGCCCCTGGAAATTCATTTCCCCACCGTGAAGGCATCCGAACGGAAGGAAAAAGTCTCGGCCCTCTTAGAACAAGTCGGGCTCGACCCGAAGATGACCTCGAGGTATCCGCATGCCTTTAGTGGAGGTCAGCGGCAACGGATCGGGATCGCCCGTGCCCTGGCGGTCGAACCGGAAATGCTCATCCTCGACGAGCCGGTCAGCGCACTGGATGTATCGGTGCAGGCTCAGATTATTAACCTCCTTGCTGATCTGAAAGAATCCCTGAACCTGACGTATTTATTTATCTCGCATGACCTCGCTCTGGTGGAGCACTTTTGCTCCACGGTCGTGGTCATGAATGCGGGAAAGATTGAGGAACAGGGAACGACGGATCAGGTCATTAATTCGCCCGAGACGGAATATACGAAAAATCTGATCGCAGCGGTGCCCACCATCTGAACATGGATTCTCAGTCGCTTACCATCCCGATCCCGGAAGAACTCTGGTCCACTGAGACAGGCAAGCCTTTTCAAAAGTGCCTCTACAGTGAAGAGGATCTTCATGCGTCGTCTTCACTCTATCTCATTGAAAAAGTATTCCAACACGGTGAGCCGATTATTGAATACGCTATTTCAATTGAAAGCGCTTTAGAAACTGATGAATACTCTGTCTGGATTCGATGGAAAGCTGCTCATTCATC
>JBCBYL010000182.1:0-3508 GCA_039815855.1 Verrucomicrobiota bacterium | reverse complement strand
TCAAATTCGAGGATACCGGCGCGGATTTGATCTTCATTTCTCCCGGTCGCATAGATGACCTCAATTTGATTCTCCACTACCTCAGTACGCGATTGCTGAGGTAGGAACCCGCATTTTTGAAATCCATCCAGAGACACAGCAATTCATCGAATTGATCGAGTACCGTCATCATTTGCAGGCGCAAGACTCAGCCTGGTCGTGGAATCAATTTCGCACCGCACTTGATTCAGTTGCTGCTCTCAAGCTCCAGCCTCCTCACAATCAGAATGAGTTCAAACTCAGCTATACGGTCCAACCAGATGAGATCCCCATCCTGACACAAACGATCGAAGAACGCCTGAAGCCGATCTGTCTGACCTTCAAGATCATTGATAGCGTCGATGAAACCACGCAAGAAGGTCTCATCGATATCCTCCCACTGGCAGCTGATAAACAATCAGCCATCGAGTTTCTCCTGAAGAAAATCAATGTCTCGGATGATCAAATCGCCTATGCCGGTGATAGTGGGAATGATTTGCTCCCCTTGACTCATGGTTACCGCTCCATTCTGGTCTCAAATGCAACGGAACACGTCAGGACTCAAGTCATTGAACGCGCCCAAGAAAGAGGCGTGGAAGACAAAGTCTATTTAGCACGCTTGAATGGACAGTCTACGGGTCATTATTTCGATGGGATTCTCCAAGGTTTGAAATCATTTTCTTAGCAGTTTCATCAATCCCCTTCTTTCAGCCGGAAAGAAAGAACCGTGGGCTGATCAGATTGATCCCCTGTCTGGATGGACACTTGAGATTTTGATTCGGTTTGAAGTGCATTCTGAACCTCCTCAATTGCCAGTTCAGGACGATTGCAGTCTTCACTAAGATGACTGAGACAAATCCACTCTAATCCGGGCCAATCGACTTCTGCAATCAGCTCAGCTGTTTTCTTATTCGAGAGGTGGCCATGGCGCGCAGCAATGCGCTGTTTTGTCGCCCATGGTCGCTTTAAATCCTCACGCAGGAGCTTCTCATCATAGTTGGCCTCAACAACTAAGCCGTGGCAGTTCTTGAGTTTTTGCTTCACTAAGCTGGTGGCGTACCCCAAATCCGTGACCACCCCGATTCGTTTGGATTCAGTCGTCAGGACAAAACCAACCGGGTCGTAAGCATCATGAGGCACTTGAAATGAACAGATCTCAAAACCACCTACAGAAAACGTCTTTCCTGTTTCAAAGCAGTGCCAGTTCTCACCCGGGACGGTTTCCTCACCCAGTGCCTGACGCGTTAGTTCGTTGGCATAAATCGGAATCCGATGCTTGGTGGCGAGAATTTTGACTGCCTTCGAATGGTCACTATGCTCGTGAGTCAGTACCACTGCCTGCAATTGCTCCACCTCAAAGCCGCATTGTTCTAAAGCTGAGTTGAGCCGTCTGGCACTGATGCCCGCATCGATCAAAATCGCCCCTGCATCTGAGCTGATTAAAAGGCAATTCCCGCGGCTTCCACTTGCGATACTATACGTTTTGACACTCATCCTGATTCTTATCTTCTGGTCATCATTTTTCGATTCATTTAGTCTTTCCCCCTATGCCGGACATTGGATTACAGCAGCAAATGGGACTCTCGCAAACGCTGTCCCCTCAGATGCAGCAATCCCTTCATTACCTTCAAGCCCCGGTGATGGAATTAAGATCTCTAATCCATCAAGAAATGCAGAGTAATCCGGTCCTGGAAGAAAACGCCCTTGAATCAGAAAACAATAATGAGGATTGGGAACAGGAATTCGATGAAATACGTAAACAAGAAGATGAATGGCGTGATTATTTCCAACAAAGCCGGCAAACCTCTAACACAGGTCAGGACGCACAAAAAAAGCGTGATTTCTGGCTAGAGTCTCAAGTTGAATGCGAAACCCTCTCTCAACACCTCATTGAGCAACTTCACCTCTCATTAGATGATGATCGTCTCATCGCAGTAGGCGAAGAAATCGTTGGCAATCTCGATGAAAACGGCTTCTTAAATGCGACCATTGAAGAGTTGATTGATTCCCTCGGGGTTGAAAAAGAACACGTTGAGTCTGCTTTAGATATCGTCCAACACCTCCATCCTCCCGGTGTCGGTGCTCGTGATCTAGCCGAATCACTTCTCATTCAACTTCGCCATCGGGGTCGTGCTGAATCACTGGAATTTCTCATCGTGCAAAACCACTTTGATCAATTAGGCCGCCGCCGCTATCAGGAAATCGCCAAACAAACCAAATCCAGCCTCGATCGAGTTCAAGAAGCAGCTGATTATATTGCACAGCTTCAACCCAGGCCGGGTTCTCTCTTCTCGCCAGACAGCCCTCAAACCATTGTTCAAGCCGAAGCCGCTATCCTTAAAGTCGATGGAGAATGGAAGGCACAGCTGAATGAGGACCCACTGCCGAGATTACGAATCAGTCATACCTACAAAGATCTCTTGGGACAGGCATCACATGATGATCAAGTGCGTAATTATCTTAAAGATCGTATCCGCTCTGGTAAGTTCCTGATTAAATGTATTGCTCAGCGTCAGGAGACAATGACCAAACTGCTGGAAGAAATTATCCTCAGACAGTCTGATTTCCTTCAAGAAGGTATCTCAGGGCTCAAGCCTATGACCATGAGCCAAGTCGCCGCTGCCATCGGCGTCCATGAAACCACCATCAGCCGGGCCGTCGCAAATAAACATGTTCAAACCCCTTGGGGTGTCTTTCCACTTAAATTCTTCTTCACTTCAGGATACCGCACCCAGACTGGGGCGAAGATGTCCAACACCAGCGTCAAAGAAAGAATACAGGAATTGATTAATCATGAAGACACCGTTCGCCCTCTTTCCGATTCAGATATTGTCGATTTACTGCAGGAAGAGGGACTCACCCTCGCAAGACGCACCGTTGCAAAGTACCGAACTGAATCAAACATCCTCCCCTCCCACCTCCGCAAACGGAATAACTAATTTCGGGACGTTAGGTTTTTGTTTAAATTTTTTATTCACCATTTTATGTATTTATTTCCTATACGAATGTTTTTTTATTCAATGCATCTAGATAGATGAAAAGTTCCCATCTTATCAGTCTACAGCACATGCTGGAATCGGCTTACTCGTTTAATAGCTTCCAATGAAGGCGCCTGCGTTTTATTAAATTCTTATTATTTATTTTCTTAATTTTATTTTTTTAAAACAAAAATCTCACCTGAAAAGACACTAAAAAAGATTTGACGGAATCGCAGAGCAGTCTTTATCTCTACCTAAGGTGAGTGATATCACTTATTTCGTTAATCGAAATTATTCTACGATGGGAAGGAGGTGAGTGTTTAATGCCAGCAAAGAAAAAAGTCGCTAAGAAAGCTGCTAAGAAAAAAGTAGCTAAGAAAGCAACTAAGAAGGTCGTCAAAAAAGCTGCTAAGAAAAAAGTAGCTAAGAAAGCAACCAAGAAGGTCGCCAAAAAAGCCACTAAGAAAAAAGTAGCTAAGAAAGCAACCAAGAAGGTCGCCAAAAAAGCCACT
>JBCBYL010000244.1:0-1596 GCA_039815855.1 Verrucomicrobiota bacterium | reverse complement strand
TGATATTCGAAAACGTGGAGGGTTTCAGGAGCCTCGGTCAAGAACTCGATATTGATAAATGGCGCTTCTGGCTGAATGAGCACTGAACTCCCCTTCAGAGTAATATCAACGAAGATCCAGGTGACACATAAGAGAATAAAATAGGCCGCCACACGAAAGACCCAGGACACCAGTTGTTCCTGACGCTTTGCCGCCGTCCATTTCTTCTCGAATTTGTGTGCCATAGTTTTTTCTCTTATTCAGCAATACGGAATTTACGCACTACCAGTTGGGCAAGAAAATTGAGTCCTAATGAAATGGTAAAGAGAACAATCCCTACCATGAATAAAGCACGATAATGCACACTACCGGAAGGCACCTCCCCCATTTCCTGGGCAATGATGCCGGTCATGGTGTGCGCTGGTTGAAAAAACACTCCAATCCCGGAAGTGAAATCAGGGATCGCAATCCGGTTTCCTGCACAAAGTAGAACAACCATGGTTTCCCCGATCACTCGACCCAAGCCAAGCAAAATAGCCGCAATAATCCCCGAGAGAGCGGCTGGGATCATAATCTTCAAAATAGTCTGCCAGCGTGTTGCCCCTAAGGCGTACGAGGCCTCAACGTAATGGCGAGGCACGTTATTCAGTGCATCTTCGACGAGAGTGAAAATCGTTGGTATCGCCATTAGGGCCAGGAGCAATCCCGCAGTGGTAATATTGAGCCGTTCCGACATTGGGAAACCCGGTATCCAGGAAAGCATTGGATTGGTAGAAATATTCAGAATAAAGTTACCGAGCACCACAATTCCAAAGAATCCCAGGACAATAGAAGGAAAAGCATTAATAAACTCGATATAGGGTTTAACAAAATTGAGCTCGAACGGTTTGGCTATCTGATTGGCATAGATCGCAGCTGCGAGAGAGAGAGGAACCGCTACACTCAGAGCCAGGACCGATATCAATAGCGAGCCTGAAAACAAAGGAATGATTCCGTAAAAATCCTGCCAAAAACTATTCGTCACCCATTGAGAGCCCAGAATAAAGCTGACAAAGCTGCGATAGAATGCGACCGGTTTATCCGGATCCCACGCTTTCATTTGAGCCGAAACTTGTCCCAAATCAGCCTGATAATCTCGAGCCTTCTTCACCGCTTTTTCAAAACCGGGTCGCATTTCCTCAGGGAGAGAAAGGGGTTTAGCCAGGAGACGATCCAATCCAGCCGATACCGCTTTAGTCTCCTTCTCATAGCGGGGCAAATCTGTTCTTAACCGATTGTAAACCGAATCGTATTCGACAGGTTTGATCTCTTTCTTGAGCTGAGCAACGTATTCCGTATCACCTTTGGATTCGAAGAGTTGAATCGCTCCTTCGAGGTTACTATTATCAAGGGCTGTATTTCTGACGGCTGAAGTCATCTCCACCCATTGATCAACCATCTCTTGTTGAGGCTCAATCAGTGATTTAAAGCTAGCTTCAAATTCATTAAAGTTTCGTTCCTGCTGGAGCGTCATCGGCTCTTCAAGGTCTGCTTCAAGTTGCTGAAAGACCCTCTCAAGGATCTGGTGTCGATCCACCTGGTCCTTGGCATAACCGACGAATTCCATGCCACTCTTCC
>JBCBYL010000024.1:0-27573 GCA_039815855.1 Verrucomicrobiota bacterium | reverse complement strand
TGAGTACATCGGAAGACTGTTTGATATCCTGCAAAAGCGTCCTCTCTATATTATATCCGACCAACGTAATATTGAAACTTCCGGCTCAGGTCAGCCTAACTAGTTGATTCTTCCGCACTTACTTGGAACTCATTTATAGGAACTCAATGGACTATTTATTCACGAATTGGCTGCTAGTTGCCTGGAACATTTCACTGCTCATCCTCGTTAATGCCTGGCTTGGACTAGGGTTCACTTTTTTTTGTCTTCCGAATTGGCTAAGAGTGCGGTGGTGGATAATCGCGCCCATCTGTGGTATTGCACTACAAATCGTCGTGGCGACACCTCTGAGCTATTTTGGTTGGGGACTTCAGTCAGCAGCTCTACCAACCTATGCCTTCATCTCTATCGCGAATGTACTTGTTCTTTCTCAGGACTGGTGCCGATTGCTCTGGAGGAATTCAAAGCGTATTTTCAGTTTTGAGATCAAGCAGTGGCTTCTGCTCTACATTGGGTTTATTACCATCAGTTCCTTCTTACTAGGGCGTCTGGGGAGTGGTTCTGTATTTGATATCTGGGGTTCTGGCGACTTGATGTGTTACTGGACTGTAATCGACTATCTCTGGCAATTCGGTGGCAACTACGAAATTTATCAAGCACAGGATACCTTCCGAAACGTCATCATCGAAAGTCACCTGCTTGAATGGAGCCGGTTAGGCTCAATGGTCTATATGAGTATGGCGGCAAACTTACTTTTTCCCGGGGCCCCTTATCTCGGGCTCAATATCGTGTTAATCGCCTCAACTTGGAGTGGACTTGGCATAGCTGCCATGATTTTGCGCAGACAGCGCGTGAAATTCTTGTGGTTTTTCATCATCTTTCTTCTTCACCCCTTCCTCTATTTTCCTCTTTTTTTCACCTACCTTGGACAAGCCGTTGCGGTTCCACTATTAATTCTGCTCTTAGTTTGCCTTCACACACTCTGGAACCCTAAACAATCACTGATTCAAAATGCCGGTTACGGGGTGATTCTTGCGTCTTTACTCCTCAGTTACCCTATGGCTTTACCCTCACTTGTTTTGTTTTACAGTGTAATAAGCTTAGGGATTTTTTTCGTTGATCATTCCCGTGCCGTGTTACGCAGGCTGATGTTCCATCTCATCTGTGGCGCTTTATTGTCTATTTACTATCTGCCTCACGCCTTGAGGGAGCTTATCATTGTCGCTGGAAAAGCGGGCATGAGCGGCTGGCAGTGGAAGGGCATCATTGGTGCCCCAGAATTGCTCGGAATAGGTTCAGTCTTGGGCTATGACCTTCCTGATCTTGAGCCAATGCGTGTTTTCATCCAAGTAGCTATGGCTCTCCTCTTTACGCATTTCACATTTTTCGGGTTCAAAAAATTACGTGATCAATTTTTCTTCGTTACACTCTATGTCATTACGGGAATTTTAGTAGCTCTGGTTTTCTATAAGATTGCGACTGGCGTCGGACAGGCCACCCATGGCTATGTGAAACTTCTTTCTCAAACCGCACTCATTCTCATCATTCCGTTCTTTGTCGGGGTTTCGACTACTTTTCAGACGAGACGGCAAAAAACGTATCTTTTACCTGCTATGATTCTATGGGGCATTTGGGAATTGGTTGCCGTATTTCGTGGCGCAAATCAGATGGCATGGTTTCCTTCTGATCTTGTCTCTACCACTCGGAATGCAGTTGGTTCCAATCACCAATTGGCAGTGTTTTCCAGCCGAGGCATTTGGAACACTCAACAATTGATGGGGATTATTCGTAATGAGAATGACTTCGCTCGGTTTGATTTAGGCGAGCTGCCAGACCGTCCAATTATCGTATTAAAAGAAAAGCCAAGCCGTTCAGGCTCTCGGGATTTTGAGATCTCTTCCCTTCCATCTGAACTGGCGATTCATCCAGATGATTTTTCAACTTCTGTTCTACCATCAGAAAGAAACGTCAATTCGGATCCTCAATCAGGATTGGTGTTAAATCCTGAAGAGACTGATACCTTAAGAGTGATCCTACACCCTGCAGGAAATCTGCTGGGAATTGACTATATCAATGACACTAGCCCCGGAGAAATCGAAGTGCGATTGAACGGTCAACTGGCCGGAATACACCCTATCGAAAAAGGAGAAGGCTCACTTCATGTACTGATTCCCGATCAAAGTGACGACCTGAATTATATCTCAATCATCATTACCCAGCTGAGTGGTGACTGGTATTTGAAGCAGGTTATTAAAAAGATTTACTTCAAAACTGAAATTAAAATGAGCCACAGGGGCCTGCCCTAGACACCTGTCATATGTTCTTCTTTGTTCGTTGATGTGCATTCTCATGAGATTACGACTGCCAAAACTGCCGGTCCAGCGAGCGATATTGGACTGCTTCGCTGACGTGTTCTGCCGTCACGTCATCACTTCCATCTAAATCAGCAATGGTGCGCGAAACTTTGAGAATTCGGTCATAGGCTCTGGCGCTAAGCTTGAGATCATCCATGGCATAGCGGAGAAGGTTCTGAGTCTCTTCATCCAGTTGGATTTCCTCTTTGATCATTTTGGGAGTCATTTGGCTGTTCGAGAAAATACGTTGACCTGCGTATCGCTTGAGCTGGATTTGACGGGCGGCTTCCACGCGTGTGCGTATCGTGGCAGAATCTTCACCAGACCTGGCTTGCATGAGTTCCTGTGTCTTTAACGCTGGCACTTCGACATGGATATCAATTCGATCAAGAAGAGGACCTGAGAGTTTTGCGAGATAACGTTGAACCGCTGAACTACTGACCCGCCCTGTCGATGCATCAGCAAATCCTCCCGTCGGAGTAGGATTCATTGCCGCTACAAACATGAATTTAGCCGGGTAGGTGACCGTTCCGGAGGCTCTAGAAATGGTAACTTTCCCATCTTCCAGAGGTTGCCGGAGCACTTCCAGAGCAGAGCGTTTAAACTCCGGCAATTCATCCAGAAAGAGAACCCCGTAATGAGCCATCGATACCTCGCCTGGGCTTGGATTGCTTCCACCACCAATCAGTCCGACATCCGAAATGGTATGATGAGGACTTCGGAAAGGTCGGGTGCGGACAAGACTTTTACCAGGCTCGATTAAACCCACCACGCTATGAATGCGAGTCGTTTCCAATGACTCCTCCTGAGACATCTCCGGGAGAATGGACGGTAGTCGCTTGGCCAACATGCTCTTGCCCGATCCCGGGGGACCAATCATCAGAAGATTATGGCCACCAGCGGCGGCGACTTCTAAGGCCCGTTTGACACTTTCCTGACCTTTGACGTCGGCAAAATCCGGGAGGTCCTGCGGAGATGGAGCCTCGACCCTCAAATGGTTGGTGAGAGGCAGTGCTGCGGCTCCCTCTAAATGTCCAGTCAGATCCCTGAGGCTTACGACACCGTAAATTTCGATGTCTGATACGGCAGCTGCTTCTTCTACATTTTCGATAGGAACATAGAGTTCCTTAATCCCTTTTTCCTTTGCACTGAGAGCAATAGGGAGAATTCCTCTAATTTTTCTGACTCGACCGTCCAGAGCCAACTCACCGACAAAGAGTCGATTTTCCAGGTTCACCTCTGTAAATTGGCCTGAGGCTTTAATCATTCCGATTGCCATCGGAAGATCGAACAGAGGTCCTTCTTTCTTCAAATCTGCAGGTGCCAAATTGACAGTGGTCCTCCCACCCGGAAACTGGAAGCCACTATTGGTCAGTGCGCTGCGAACGCGATCTTTCGATTCTTTGACCGCAGTGTCAGGAAGACCAACTAATGCCCACTCAGGTTGAAAGGCGTCTGAAATATCGACTTCGACCTCAACCAATTGGGCGTGAATACCGACGACAGATGCCGAATGAATGCGTGCGAGCATTTCCGAAACTAATCCGAACAGCTGCCTGAGCCTACTCTATAATTTCAGAATTTCTTGGCCTGAATTCACCGCCGGACACTTTGACCGGTGAGATCTTATATCCACCGGAGTTCATCCCCTGTTTGAGGAGCATATCACCTCCACGAAGGTCGATACCATATTCGATTTCACCACGACCATAGAGTTTAGGTTGCACCATAGTAATGGGTTTTGATCCAACCGTCGGTTCGACGCGGATGGCCATTCCCTTCGGTAAATTACCAGGAGGAATATCATCAGGCTCAACATAAGGGAGACGTGTCATGGGGTTAAAGCTGAAATTGGTCAGGGTAATCCCTTCATCTCCCAGGGCTTTAATCCAAGCCCCCCAACCGGCTTCCGTTCCTCCGATGAGAATATTCGCATTTCCTCCTCCGGTGCCCAGGTGGTCCACGAAATCAAAGGCACGGGTTGCTCCATTGGTAAAAAATGCGGTGACCTGAACATTCGCCCCACTCCCAACCGTGATCGCTCCGGACCCGCGCATGTTGGGGATCAGACTGTATTCCGTACCCCGGAAAATGTCTTTGGTTGTCGGTTTGTTTTTCTTTTCGCTCGGAATATCAAAAAAGTACCCGCGTTTTTTTAGGGTCCCATTTTTGTTCTTCACCTCAACGGCAGAAGAAAGTGACCAGTCCTGAGGACGAATATGACAATTATCAATCCAGCCAATCGTCTTACTCTGGCCGACCATGAAAGCGATATTGAGCGATGACCCACTCACACGTGAAAGCACGTGGCGATCACTATCATGGGTCGCGAAATCAACTGAATTATAGGTATTCGATAGGAAAACCCTCTGCACCCAGCAGGCAGGCCCTAACCCTTGAATCGTCCAGGGATAGGATTGAATATCGGTATAATCCTGATGCAAGTAGTAAATGGCCAGCCCTGCTAAACCGGCTCCCCCTAACTCAGGATCAGACCCTAAGCGAATTAAAGGAGTCCCATCTTCTTTGCCGCGGTCTTGAGGGCGATCTGCCAGAAGCATGGAGCGGGTTGAGCTTCCCCGCGGCATCATATCATTCGCACCACGCAGTTCGACCCCGGCCGGAATGGTAATAGGCTCTGTTAAACGATAGAGCCCTTGCGGCAGGTAAACCGTGCCTCCGCCATCACGACCGGCTTGATCTAATGCTTTCTGGATCCCAGAACTGGCATCCCCCTGCCCATCGTTTGGGGTGCCGAAAGAGCTGTCCGTCGCGACATAAAGCGCATCAGGCCCTGTCCGGGTGGGCAGATAATTCGGCACGGGCTGAATCGGACGGATTGCACGATCATTCTCCAGGGTAGCCTGGTGGTCGATCGTTGCTTCACTTTTGTTAGCGACTTCCACGTCCGGCAATCCATCAAACTCATTACCTACGACTTGGAGGAGGTCTTTTTTTCCTTGAGAGCGAATGTGCCGTTTCGACCCCTTAAATTCTGAATCATAAACGTGACAGACACCGGCTGTGATATTGATCGCATAGTCGTCTGGTCCCTGCCCCCACTTTTCAAGAATACATTCCTGGAGATTGATCTCCTGTTTATAGGAACCATCTAAGACGAACACCGAGCCTCCGCTACTGAGAGTGCAGTCGAACATACGTAGTTCAGTCAGATCTTTCGGAAGGCCGAAGGGTTTCTTGCTTTTACTGATCCGTAACCAACCTTTTTCATCCCAACCTGTTTTGTCCATTTCCATCAATATAGCAGTCTGACTAGCTTCGATCTGACTCGATGTCATGTACATGCGCTGGTGAGATCCTCCGGTGAAATGCACACCTACTTCACAATCGCTGATTTCTATATCGTACCAATAGGTCCAGCCGTGCGGAGGCATAAACTTAACCGCGGTGTGGTAGCCTTCTACCTTAGCGTCCATGAAAATTCCGGCATCCTGTCGGTTTAACTGGATGGCGAAGGCCTTTTCGCGGCGCAGTGCATCGCGCACATCACTCTCGCTTGGCGCTCCATCCAGACCAGACTCACCCCAATAACGCGGAGAGAAGCGGATCAAACGACATCGCGGGACAGCTGCTGCACTCAACATCGTCAGTCCAGTATCAAGAGTGGTGGCATAGAGATCGAGGACAGTGGAAAAACTCCCTGTAATAATGCCTCGATAGCTATTGACTAAGGTGACATTTTTAGCCGTTGCGCTCCCCTTTAAGTCGATGGTCACTGGATAAGCACGAATCGATTGAACATCCTGTTCAGGATAAAAAATGGTCACGTCGCGGACAGAAGAGACATTGGCTGTGAGGAAAGCTTGTCCATCTGTGCTCCCTTTACCCGCATAAACCATGAAGATCGTTCCTCCGACAGTTGCGTCCTCTTCGGTAGGCCTTTTCCAGTCCCCGCGTAGTGTCACCCCCATCGGTATCGAAATCTCGCCATCAAAGCGATACTGCCCTGCCGGGGCATAGACCGTGCCCCCCATTTTATCCGCATCTGCCAGTGCTGCCTCGAAAGCTGCTGTGCAATCGCTCTGGCCGGTAGAATCAGCTGAATAAGGGGACTTCGTCACATCATAGGAAACAATCGGAACCAGGTCGTCACTTGGAAACTGTAAGTCGGCAATCCACGGTTTGGGTTCCTGGGCAGAATGAATTTGGATGGGGAGACTCGCAGCGATAAGCAAAATGCTGCAAATGATTTGATTGCTTCTGTATTTCATAGTTTGATCAAAGCGTGGTTCTGTTTGATATAGGTTCTTCGTTTTTGATGATGTCGGACTCATTGAAATATGAATTCAAATTTCGTCACCTTTAGGATTCTAGCCTCTTAAGCATCCACTGCAAGAATCGTCGACAAAAGATCAGAAGACCTGCCTGTAATGACGGCATTCAAGCACATCATCCCCAGCCAGATAGACCTCCACCACATCATAACGAAACGGCACCTCTTTCTTGAGTTCTCGTAAGTACGCTTCCCCAGTAGCGATTAAACGTCTCTTTTTTACAGCAGTCACTGCTTCTCCTGGTCGCTGCTTATCGGCGAATTTTTCCTGCCGTGCTTTCACCTCGACAAACACCAGGATGTCTTTCTCTCTGGCGATGATATCGATTTCGCCGCGTCGGGAATGATAATTTCGCATCAGTACCTTCAGTCCACGGGATCGGAGAAATTTTACTGCGGCCTTTTCCCCGGTGCGACCATGCTGGTGACTGGGCAGGATGCTCTTACTTGCACCCAAGTCCGGCTTGACGAACTGGAGCAAAGGACTGGCGATGGATAGGAGACGGGCCCAAGCGCTTAAGGGCTTCAAGGTGGACTTTGGTCCCGTATCCTTTGTGTCGTTTGAATTCATATCCCGCGTACTCCTGATCCGCTTTCTCCATGATTCGGTCACGAGTTACCTTCGCTAGAATAGAAGCAGCAGCGATAGACGGGCAACATCCGTCTCCTTTGACAATTGCTTGTGATCGTACTTCAAGGTTGGGGCAGCGATTACCGTCAATGAAAACAAAATCCGGCTCTGGAAGGAGCCCTGCAACCGCTTGCGACATCGCCTCCATCGTGGCTTCTAAAATATTGATTTCATCAATCCTGGCAGGATCAATGATCGCGACCGAATACCTCCCGATTTCGTGATCACGAAGTTGATCGAAAAGCTGGACGCGCTTTTTCGCACTTAGCTTCTTCGAGTCATCTAAAATCTGAATCGGGTATGAGCGTCCCTGCTCTGTAAAGTGGTAAGCAGCTGCGACAACCGGCCCAGCTAAGGGGCCTCGACCAGCTTCATCCACACCGACTACGCAATGGTGGCCGCTTTTTGCAGCCTGCGCTTCCCAGTGCCAAGTCAGGTTAGACAATCAAGAGAAGGACTGAGTCCTTAGGCCGCTGCAGCGGCCTTACGATCAGCTGCCCGCTTCTTCTTTTTCTTGCGGCCTGAGGCATCCGCTTTACGTGCTGCCGCATTGGCCTGAATCGCTTTGGTATCCTCTTTGACCTGAAGTTGGCCCTTCTGGTCACGAAGATAGTAAAGTTTCGCACGGCGAACTTTCCCGGGCCGTTCGACCTTGATCGATTCGATGAAAGGAGAGTGGAGCGGGAACTTACGTTCAACACCCTCACCATAACTGATACGACGCACGGTGAAGGCTTCGTTAATGCCTTTTCCTTCGCGAGCAATGACAATGCCGCTGTAGTTCTGGATACGTTCCTTCTCACCTTCACGTACGCGCACAGCCACTTTGACTGTATCACCTACTTTGAAGTCGGTCGTTTCCTTCTTTACCTGTTCTGACTCAATTTTATCAATTACTTTCATCTTCTTTCTCCAATTCGGGTCTTCTTTCCCGAGTGCGCTGTTGCGCCATTTCATTACGCCATTTTTCGATGGCTCCGTGGTTACCGCTCAAGAGAACATCCGGCACCTTAGAGCCACGGAATTCTTCTGGTCGCGTGTATTGCGGCCCTTCCAGAATTCCATCCGAGAAGGAATCTGAACCTGCGGAAGCTTCATTTCCCAGCACTCCCGGGATCAGTCGCGTAATCGCATCGATCACCACTAATGCAGGCAGAGTGCCGTTGGTCAGCACGTAGTCTCCTACAGAGACTTCCTCATCGATCCAGCCCTCCCGGACTCGTTCATCGATTCCTTCATAATGTCCACTGACAAAGATCAACCGGGGTAACGAAGACAAGCGTTGAGCCATCTTCTGATCAAACACTCTTCCCTCTGGAGTCATATAGACTACATGAGCTGGAGTTTCTGACTCCCCCCGCAACGTCTCGATCGCCTCGACGAGCGGTTCACATTTAAGCACCATTCCGGGGCCTCCCCCAAATGGACGATCATCGACCGTCCGATGCTTATCCTGTGCAAAATCTCTTAGATTCGTGACCTTGGTTTCGACCAAACCTGCCTCAGCAGCTCTCTGGATGATGCTGGATTCAGTAATCCCGGGCACCATCTCCGGAAACAAGGTTATTAAATCAATTTTCACCTGACCGGCCTCACGCCGGACTATTTCACCTCTAATACGATGCGGCGATTATCCTCGCTGACCGCATTCAGAATCGAGCGCATCGCATTAATGGTTTTTCCTTTTCTACCAATAATCCGTCCAATATCACCCGGACTGACATTAATCTTATATTGCCGTAGCTGCTCGTTCTCTTCTTCCTCAATGCTCACCATGTCCGGCTTATCGGCTAAGGCAGAAACAACAAATTCTACGAAGTAGCGCATGAGAGGATCTCTTTGATTTGATTAAGCTTCAGCAGGTGCAGCTGCCCGAGCTTTCTCGATCAGTTTCTGCACACGCTCGCTAGGCTTCGCTCCAACGGAAAGCCAGTAATCCACGCGGTCAAGCTGGATCGGGCTTTCCTGATTTTTTCCTGCAGGGTCGTAAGAACCAATTTCTTCGATAAACTTACCGTCACGCGGATTCCGTTTATCTGTAACCACTACCTTATAAAAAGGTCGATTTCTGTTTCCCTGTCTGCGTAATCGTATGACAACCATTTTAAATTCCTTCTTCTATTTCATGCCTTGGGAGAGCATGCGGGAAAGCTTCGCTTCCGCATTTCCGCCCTTCAGCGTTTTGCTCATCATTTTCTTCATCTCTTTGAAGCGCTTCATGAGCTCATTCACCTCCCGCACTGATGTGCCACTGCCCTCGGCGATACGAATTCTACGTTTCGCATTTAGCACCCCGGGGGTCTTCCGCTCTTGTCTGGTCATAGAACAAACAATCGCTTCTGTGTGCCTCATCACATTCTCATCGAATGCGGAGCGTGGGATATTACTCATGCCGGGCATCATGCCAAGAAGATTTTGTAAGGGTCCGAGCTTTTTCAGCTGACGCATCTGATCGAGAAAATCCTGTAGATCAAACGTCTTGCTCATCATTCTCTCCTGGATTCGCATCGCATCCTCGACATTAATGCTTTCCTGGACTTTTTCAGCAATGCCCATCAGATCTCCCATCCCGAGCAACCGCTTGATAAGGCGTTCCGGCTCAAAGACTTCTATTTGGTCTGCGCGCTCGCCGGTCCCAAGGAATTTCACCGGAGCTCCGGTGACCGCCTGCATCGAAAGGGCAGCTCCGCCACGAGCATCTCCGTCAAATTTCGATAAAATCAGGCCTGAGAGCGGGGCTTTTTCATTAAATTGGGTAGCCACTTCGACCGCAGCTTGGCCGAGGGCGGCATCCGCGACGAGCAGGCATTCCTTAGGCTGGATGATATTTAGAGCGGATTCCAGTTCAGCCATCAAGCTTTCATCCAATTCAGTGCGGCCTGCTAAATCATAAATCCTGACATCGGCATTTTTCCAATCTTCGGATTCTTCGGTTGCTTTCAAATGGGACTTCAAGTCATCCCCCTGACCAGGTACAAGGACAGGAACATCGACACTCCTCCCCATTTTTTCCAGCTGATCAATGGCAGCTGGACGGGAAAGGTCGGCAGCGATGAGAACGACAGACTCTCCATTCTTCTTGAACCACCCGGCCAGCTTCGCAGCAGTCGTCGTCTTTCCTGCTCCATTCAAACCACAGAGCGCAAGACGAAGTGGGCGCTCTGCAGAAATCTCTCTACCTTCCGCCCCAAAAAATTCCAGAAGCTCGTCATGGACGATTTTGACAAACAGGTCACCCGGTCGAATACTGCGTGAGACTTCTTCTCCCAGTGCTTTTTCTTTTACGGACTGACAGAAGTCTTTGGCAATGCGGTAGTTCACATCCGCTGCCAGAAGCGCTTTGCGTACATCACGAACCGCCTCAGATACGTTTTCTTCATTGAGTTTTCCGTAGCCTCGGAGTTTCTTAAAGACGCCTTGGAGCTGGTCAGCTAATGCACTCATTGCTTAAAAAATCTATTTCAAAAAAGCGGCTTCTACCGCCTCAAGAAAGACATGCAGGATCCAGGTATGTAATTCCTGAATACGTGCGGTGTCGTGAGAAGGCACCACGATCGAGTGATCCGCCATGGCTTTGGCCTGTCCTCCATCCTTGCCTAATAAAGCAATGGTGATCATGCCCTGCGCTTTCGCCTGCTCGATCGCTTTGAGAATATTGGATGAGTTACCGCTGGTCGTAAAGGCAATGAGCAAATCACCTTCCGAGCCGAGCCCCTCAATCTGGCGACTAAAAACCTCATCATAGGACCAATCATTGGCAATACAGGTTATGCTCGTTCCATCCGCCGTCAGTGCGATGGCGGGCAGAGACTTCCGATCACCACGATATCTTCCGACGAGCTCCTCGGCGATGTGCATTGCATCTGATGCAGAGCCACCGTTCCCGCAACTCAAGACCTTCTTGCCCTCCTGAAGTTGCTTCACGAAGACTTCAGTTACTTTCTCGATGTCAGGTAGAAGGCGCTCCATATCCTCGACGACAACCTTCAAGGCGTTCCACTGTTCAGATAAACTTGGCATGAGCTTCAAAAGGTACATTCTAGGTACGACCTTGTCATGAAAATAGTTTACCGATACATGGGGCTCGCTCTCCTGAAGCCCTTTCTTTTCTGCTGCTTTGCTTTTTGTGCCCTCATGGTCATCGTCGATCTCTTTAATGTATTAGGTGACTTCACTAAGAATCAGCCAGAGTGGCATACCATTGTTTTATATTATCTGGTGCAGATTCCTCAGATGGGGAACCTCATTATTCCGATCTCATATTTCATTTCTCTGCTCTACCTGTTAACAACACTTTCCCAGACGAGAGAACTCATTGCTCTTCAAGCGGCTGGAATCAGTCTGACACGAGTTTCGGTCCCCTTCTTCATCATTGGTGCTATCTCCTCTGTTGCTCTCTTTTTCTTTTTTCTGGATCTGGCACCCAGCGCAAGTCAATCAGCGGAAGCGTATCGTGCCCGTATTGAAGGGAAATCATTCCAGAGTGAAATCTATCCCATGGTGATCTATGATAATCCGGACACGCACACAACCTGGTTCCTCCAGGAACTTGACTTAGAAAAAAAGAAATTCACTCAAGGTGAAATTCTCATCACGGACTCAATGGGGAATGACCAGGAAAAACTCTTTGCTGCTGCCGGAAACTACATCGATGGGAAATGGAACCTCGCCCGTGTCCGTAAAGTGCGATTTCTTCCAGGCCGTCCCTCTCCACCCGCAGAGGATATCGATTACATGGATGCACCCTTTCTTTCTGAGGAGCCTCACCAACTCGTTGCTGCGATGCGAACCCCTAGTGAAATGCCCTGGGTTGATCTCTACCAGTTTATTACGACTAAAAACCCTCATACCGAAATTCGGATGGCCCCCTTCCGCACAGAACACTTTTATCGTATGGCTTACCCGTTTCTCCCTATTCTTCTCTGCCTCTTTGCGTTTGGACTAGGTATCACCAATGAACGCCAGGGCCGTGCTGGAGCTCTTTTCAATTGCCTGATCATTCTTGCCTCGATGTTAACTTGGATTTATTTCACCAAGGCGCTTGGCGACGGCAACCGGATCCCTGCCTGGCTCGCTTCCTGGAATGCAATGATTCTCTTCGGTGCCTTAGGTATCTACCTCTACGCAAGCAAAGTCGGATGGATCTGGAACCTCCTCGACCTCCTCAAGGCAAGGTCCGTTAAAGCACCTAAGAAATCCGTCGACCTCAATGAAATGATGGGCCCCGAATAGCCTCCCCCCCATTTCCCTAAAGAAAACCAACCCCCTAACCAACTGCCTGTTCTTGCAATTAAGATTGCTACGTAGCGAACTTAATTGCAGATATTGTACGGGAGAAGGCTGGGTCAGAGAGGGGTGATGTGGTGTTAGAGCAGGCGAGTGATGATGGCTAGAATGACGGCTCCGCAAATCATCAGGGCACCGCACAATCTGTATATCATATAGTCTCGAATATGAGATTCACCTGCGATGCGATCGACAATCACCGACCATAAGGCACGAGTGGAGTAGATCACATTAATCAGGGTTGCTTCTCCGACCAAGCCGATGAGGAGAACGACTGCAGAAGTCTGGAACCCCATAATGGCGGACCCGATGTAAAGCGGCTTAACTGCCTTGCCGGTTGGCTTGGGATGTTTTCCCAGAAGTGGAACCATGAGCGCGACGGTCAGGAATAAGAGCGGAACAAAATAGCCAACACCTAGAGCTTTCGCGCTTCCCTGAACGCAAATGTCGGTAATGGCGAAGAGAAAGCTGGCCCCCATGGCATAGAAAGCCGCCTTTCTGGTGCCTTTCTTTTTATGGCTCGGTCCTCGCTGTAGGAGCGCAATTCCACCTGATGCCAACAGAGCGCTAAACAGGAGCATGGTTGTAATTTCAAAAGGGAAAAAGACCATTGAGAGAATAGCCACTAAGACGGTTTTCATTCCCAATAGGGGGGCGACCACGGACAGGTCCCCTACTTCCAGGGCTTTGACGGCAAAAATTCTACCGACAAACAAAGCGGCCCCGGCCCCGATTGCAGCCAAAGCTGCTAGCCCATTCCACTCTCCCCCCAATAGAATCAGTGGGCAGGCCCAGATCGCCATCGCAATACTGGAAACCGCCATCACCCGTTTCGCCGAGGTGCCTGCCTGCATCGATTTTTTCAGGCCCATCGAACCGATGGCATAAAGGGACGCAGCAAAGGCGGGAAAGATGTAGGTGACCACCATCAAGTTCTACTGCGCTTCATACTCACCGTTGCCAATTTTCTTATAGACCTTAAAGCCGGCACTCTTGGCGTCTGAAGTGCTTACCGGCTTCATCACCGTCGGGGTATTGAATCCGGAAAAGGTTTTAAAGACAGCTTTTCGACAAACAGGACATTGGGTCAGCTCAGGCGCTTTCATGGGCCGCATCAATTCGAACCCACGTCCACACCTTGGGCATGAATCCTCTTCATCTCTGAGTTCGTAGGTGTAGATTGGCATGGGAAAATCAGCAACGCTGATTCAGCTCAGGGAATTGATCTCGTCACGGAGCTTAGCAGCTTCTTCGAAGCGTTCTTCTTCAACCGCTTCAGTAAGCGCCTCCTCAAGGCGCTGGCGCTTGAGCCCAACCATGGCGGCAGGGACTTTACCGGTGTGCTTCTGGCCTTTCTGACAATCTTTGATGACATCAGCCATCATTTCTTCAAACACGTCATAGCATTTCGGGCAACCAAGGCGCCCGATTTTGCGAAGGTCTTCACTGGTAAACCCGCAGGCAGGACAAGCCAGATTATCGACAGAAGACTCCATGAGAAGTGATTTGGCGGAAATTTCTTCCACTTCGGGAGGCTCAATTCCTTCTGAAGGATCAGGCATTCCTTTTTCAGAAGCCAACTTGGAAACCGCCTCCCAGATATCAAAGTCGACGGGATTTTCCTGCTTGATTTCCGGGATGCATTTTTCGCAGACATGGATCTCTAAGAGTTTTCCATTGACCACCTTAGTCAGATGGCAAGTTGCTACGTTATTTGGGCAAAAACTACACTGATGATCCACAGCTGTATTCTTAAGGCAGGGCCATTAAAAGTCAATGACCTCAACTTTTGATCTTTCTATTTGACGAACTGGACCGACTCATGCAGATTTCCACGCCCATGAGAGACAAGATCACATTAGAATGCACGGAGGCGAAAAAAGAAGGTAAACCACCTTCACGTTACACTACAACACGTAACAAAAAAAATACGCCTGAGCGCTTTGAGCTGAAGAAATACAATCCGTTTCTTCGCCGCCATACGGTCCATAAAGAAATCAAGTAGCTGATTTCCGAATGGGTGCGGTACTCTCGCGGATCATGAGGTCGACATTCATGATCTTTTCCTGGGAGTCCGTTGATCTACTCTTCAATCCTACCTTACCCTGATTCTTCCAGAGTTGAACCGCGGCTCGACCTAGATCGACCTGCGGTCTCCGGATGGTGGTAAGGCCTACTTTTCCATTCTGGGCAATCATTCCGTCTCCAAATCCGACGACTGAAACTTCTTCCGGAACAGATATCCCGGAGCGAATCAATTGATCGCAAGCTCCAACCGCAATCGAATCGGTTGCACAGATCACTGCCGAAAATTGCAGTTTCTCAGAGAGTGCCCTGACCATGGCATCGCGGCCACCTTCGAAGCCATGACCAGCAAGGAAAACGTACTCATTCCAATTCCTGATTCCATGTTTCATCATCGTTGAGGTGTAACCGTGATAAAAATCGGCAGCAGCCTTAGCCGCCGGTGGACCGCTGAAAAAGAGGATCCGTTTGTGTCCGAGCGACCTTAAATGCTCAACGGCAAGGATGCCCGCCCGTTGATTATCAATGAGCACTCGGAGCACACTATCAGACTGGTTGAGATCGGAGGGGTAACTCTCGAGAAAAATAACCGGTAAGGATTGCTTTTTCGATTCCTCATAGATAGGTGAGCGATGTTGGATTTGATGGTGGGGATAAAGGAATATCGCTTCGACTCGCCGGGTGAGTAAGCGCTTAAAGACCTTCACCTCATTGGCGGTATTTTCTCTCGATGATTGAACAATCACATCATATCCATAGTCCGTGGCTTGCTCCTGAATACCCTGGATAAAATTAGCACTGAGGGGGTCATTGATATGAGGGACGATGATCCCGACTAATCCGCTCTTCGCTCCGCGCAGCTGTTGTGCTGAATGGTTAGGCACATAGCCAAGTCGCTCCGCCTCCTTGATGACTTTTACCTTGGTGCCGGCACTGATATCAGGGGCATCACGTAATGCCTTCGAGATCGCCATGACCGATAGATCCAAACTCTCGGCGATGTCTTTGAGAGTCGGCATTAGCGCTCTAGTGGATTAGGCACATTCAATCGCACGAAAGGAATTAACGAACTGTTCCGGAGAAGATGCGGTGATGAGCCTTTGTCGATTCTCCTCCTCCTTCATCATCCTGGCTAAAGCACCAACGGTGACCAGATAATCGCTCACCATCCCCTTCGGTGTTCCGATCACGAAAAAGAGTTTTACCGGTTGTCCAGCAGGGCCCGGAACTCCTTCAGGAAAGACACCCACAGCAATGACCATCTCGGTAACAGCATCGGTGCGGGCATGCGGTAAAGCCAGCTCATTCCCCAGACAAGTCGATTCAAGTTTTTCTCTTTCTTCGAGGTCAGCTAGAAGGAGGTGAAAGTCCTTAACAGCAGGATGATCCTCGAGCAAAGAACTGACCTGCAACATCGCTTCCGACTGTCGTTTAGCTGATCCACCGACTACAATATAGTCGCTCTTTAATTTCTCACATAACAGGCCGGGCATAAACGAAGAGTGCAGTTATACTTCGATTGACGATCTCATCAACTACGAAAAGTAGTGCCAGACCAGCTTAACTTCTGCCGGAGGACATCGTAAAAATTAGCTTCGGGCAATCGGGCCAGAGGAACCGCATCCTTAGCGCCTTCATATTGGATACGATCTCCGGGCTTCAGTTCAGAGCAAAGTAGTCCATCGGTATGGAGAAAGAGCTCAGGACTAACAGGAGGCAACTCGATGACAATTTTCTCCTTATCATTAACGACGAGAGGGCGATTGGTCAGGGAATGGGCGCAAATCGGGGTAATGCAGATCACTTGGGCCATGGTACTAAGTAGTGGTCCTCCTGCTGCGATGGAGTAGGCCGTCGAACCTGTTGGCGTTGCGACGATGATGCCATCACAAGCATACTGAGTATCAAATTCTGAATTCAGTCTCATGGTCAAGGTGACCAGACGGGCGTGTCCGCCACGGGTAATCACTGCCTCATTCAAAGCCCATCCACACTGGAATGTCTTCCCCTTGCGGAGCACGGTCACTTCCAAAGCCAGGCGATTGCTAATTTCATACTCACCTTTGAGAACGCGAGGAAGCCCATTACAAACGCCATCTTTAGGTATCGTCGTAAGAAATCCCAAATTGCCGGCATTGATCCCGAGGATAGGGATTCCAGTCCCGATCGTTCTCCTCGCTGCTTGAAGAAGCGTGCCATCTCCCCCCGCCACCATAATCATATCATCTCCCTTGGCGTGCAGGGCCTTTGGTTTTGAGGCGCGATCATGGGCAGAACGCGAGTCTTTAATGAAGCGAGCCTTCACTCCCTTTTCCTTAAAGACCTCTTTGATTTGAATGACGAGTTCATTCACCCCACTCTTGCTGGGATTGACTAAGACTGTCACTTGCCTGATTTGCTTACCCATAATAAATATTCCTGGTTTCCATCTCCGCCTCGCAGTGGACATGGTATCATCCCTTTGACCTCCCATTGAAGCTTATTCAGGAACCATTGGGTTACTTTTTCGACTGCTTCGATCTGTTTCGCCTCCTCCCTGACGATTCCCCCCGCGGAAATCCCCTCAGAACCCACTTCGAATTGAGGTTTCACGAGTAGGATCATCATCGCCTCTTCTTTCGCTTGCACGACAAGCGCATCCAGGAGCTTGAGTAACGAAATAAAAGAAACATCGACAACGATCAGATCAAAGAGTCGGTCAAAATGGTTTTTCTGCAATGACCTGGCATTGCATTTCTCAATGACGGTGACCCGAGGATCTGTCCTGATCACTTCTACCATCTGCCCATGCCCGACATCGATAGCGGTCACGTGATCGACTCCTCTCTGTAATAAACAGTCGGTGAACCCACCCGTCGAAGCACCCACGTCCAAGCAGCATAAATCCGTGACATCAATTTCAAACTGTCTCAGCGCCGCTTCGAGTTTTTCTCCACCACGTCCGACGAATCGATCTTTCCCTGTAACCTCAATATCATCCTCCGGTTGAACTTTCACGGACGCAGTGGTGACGACTCTTCCGTTGACCGATACCTGACCGGACCGGATAAAGCGTTGGGCCTGAGTGCGACTCACCACCAGCTCATTTTCGACTAAATATTGATCAAGGCGTCTGAGTTTTTTCATGGATACAACCTCTTCATTTCAACAAATGCTGTAAACATAACCATGACTATTTTTGAAGCTACTTCATGACGCTCAAATCGGATTAAGCTCTTGCGATAAATAGGCTTGGCCATAGTGTATGCGGATGCCAAAGATGAATAGCACCATTTCTTATCCTCAAGCACAGGGCCTTTACCACCCTGATCATGAACACGATGCCTGCGGAGTCGGTTTCGTCGCCAGTATTCATGGGGAAAAATCGAATGCCATCGTCAAAAAGGCCCTCTCCTGTGTAGGAAACCTCCAACACCGCGGAGCCGTCGATGCCGATGCGAAATCAGGTGATGGTGCTGGTGTCCTGACCCAAATCCCGGTCGAACTCTATCGCCGTAAAATCGAAGAAATGGGACACAAGTTATTTGATGATCAAGATTTGGCGGTGGGTATGTTCTTCCTCCCTCAAGATGATGCCTATGCTCAGGCTCATTGTCGAAAAATCACAGAGGATGTCATTAAATCTCGCGGTTTAATGCCGCTCGATTGGCGTACGGTTCCGGTCAATCCCAAGGTGCTGGGAGACAAAGCGGCGGCGACGGCACCTCTCATTGAACAACTCTTCATTGTCCGTCCAGATAGCGAGACGATCGATGACGACCGTTACGAATCGCTTCTCTACCTCTGTCGCCGTGAGATCGAAATTAAGGCAGCGGAAAAAGACATTGAAGATTTCTACATTCCCTCCCTTTCGAGCCGAGTCGTCGTTTATAAGGGAATGTTTACCGCGCCTCAACTGGAGCGTTTTTATGATGATCTTCATGATCCCGATTATAAGAGTGCCTTAGCTGTCTTCCACCAACGTTACAGCACCAATACCTTCCCGACCTGGGGACTAGCTCAGCCGTTCCGTATGCTTGCCCACAATGGGGAAATCAATACCGTCCGGGGTAACCGCACTTGGCTGCGGGCAAGAGGTGCTGATTATGCCTCAGGCCTTTGGGGTTCAGATATTCACTTACTGGAAAATTGCGTGCAGTCGATCAGTAGTGACTCCGCCAGCCTCGATAACGGTCTCGAATTAGTCGTTCAGTCAGGACGTAATATTCTCCACTCCTTAATGATGATGGTTCCAGCTGCCTGGCGTTCAGAACTGGGCAAGACCTCAAAGCAGGTTCAAGGCTTCTACCAGTTCCATGAGCTGATTGCCGAACCTTGGGACGGTCCGGCAGCCCTCGCCGTCACCGACGGTAAAATGATTGCCGCCTGCCTTGACCGGAATGGTCTCCGTCCAGCCCGTTATAAAATCACCAATGACGGCATGCTTCTCATGTCCTCAGAAGTCGGTGTAGGTCAAATCCCTGAGCAGGATGTGAAGGAAAAAGGACGCCTTGCTCCCGGTGAAATGATTGCCATCGATACCGAAAAAGGACTCCTTCTTCATAACAACGAAATCAAAGACCTCGTCGCTTCCCAACAACCCTACGACCAGTGGGTCAGCCAGCACCTTACCGAGATCAGCGGTGAGGATGACTGTACTTCACTGGAAGCGAATACCTATGCGGATCAGGATTTTATCGGCACCAGCGGTAGTGTTGGCCTCAGTGAAGAAGAATGGCAAACCATCCTCGAGCCCATGATCGAAAAAGGGCAGGAACCTCTCGGATCGATGGGGGATGACACGCCTCTGGCCGTGCTCTCTCAGAAACCACGTCCGCTTTATCATTACTTCCGTCAAATTTTTGCCCAGATCACGAACCCTGCCATCGACCCGATTCGGGAAAAATTGGTCATGAATGTCAACGCCTACATTGGAGCAAAACCCAACTGGCTAGACGAATCAACCGAACATGCCAAACAGCTGCGCCTAGATACACCTGTGATCAGTAACCAGCGACTGGCTGCCATTCGTTCCCTAGAGAAACCTCATCTTAAATCCAAGACACTCTCCTGCACCTTTAAGACCGCAGGAGGAGCAGAGGCTTTCAAAGCCAAGCTGGAGCAATTGACAGAAGAAGCTGCCCAGGCCATCGAGGAAGGTGCCACCATCCTCATCCTCAGTGACAAAGGAATCGATTCTGAAACGGCGGCACTTCCTATGCTCTTAGCTGTAGGGGCACTCCATCATGACCTGATCCGCCGGAAATTGCGGATGCGCTGCAGTATCCTTTGTGAAACAGCGGAGTGCCGTGATGTCCACCAATTCGCATGTCTGATCGGCTACGGAGCCTCAGCGATTAATCCTTACCTGATCTGGGATGCGATCCACTTCTATAAAGATGCGAAGAAGAGCAAGATCACAGAATTGTCCGATCATGACATGATCCGAAATTTCACCGACGCAATTAATAAAGGCCTGTTAAAAATCATGTCGAAGATGGGGATCTCCAAACTCTCCAGCTATCATGGCGCCCAAATTTTCGAAGCGATTGGTATCGGTCCAAAAGCGGTTGACCGTTATTTCCACGGTACCCCTTCATTCATTGGTGGAATCGAATTGGATGAGATGGCTCGCGAAACACTGCAGCGTCATGAAGTCGCCTGGGAAGAGGCCAATGCCGGTAAACAGGCCCCCGCAGGATTCTATCGCTTCCGGCGCGACGGGGAACGCCACGCCGTCACCCCGAACGTTCTCCAGAGCTTACATAAATTTGTGGGCATAAAAGGCGAGGACCAAGCCGGTAACGTTGAAGACTATCAAGCCTTCGTCCAGGCTGTTGAGGGGAACCGTCCTATCTCAGTTCGCGACTTATTGCGTTTCCGCCCCGGCAAAGCCATCTCAGTCGATGAAGTGGAGTCATCTGAAGAGATTCGCCGTCGCTTTACCACTGCCGGTATGTCATTCGGCGCGCTTTCACCAGAATCTCATCAGGATTTAGCCATTGCCATGAACCGTATTGGAGGCAAGTCGAATTCCGGTGAAGGAGGAGAAGACAAAGCTCGCTTTACTCCGGATGAAAACGGTGATTCCCGTAACAGTAAGATCAAGCAGGTCGCATCTGGACGCTTTGGCGTCACTGCAGAATACCTCGCTAGTGCATCCGAAATAGAGATCAAGATCTCCCAAGGGGCAAAGCCAGGTGAAGGCGGCCAAATCCCTGGCCATAAAGTCAGTGCCTTGATCGCCAGACTCCGCCACAGCACGCCGGGCATCATGTTGATTTCGCCACCACCTCACCATGACATTTACTCGATTGAAGATCTGGCGCAGCTGATCTACGACCTCAAACAAGTCAACCCAAGGGCGAAGGTTTGTGTTAAACTGGTTGCCGAGGCCGGAGTGGGAACGATTGCGGCAGGTGTTGCGAAAGCACATGCCGACACTGTCCTCATTTCAGGATTCGATGGAGGCACTGGAGCATCTCCCCTCTCCTCCATTAAATTCGCCGGAAGTCCATGGGAACTCGGGCTCTCAGAAACCCAACAGGTTCTTTTACTGAATAACCTGCGCAACCGCATCACCCTCCGCACTGACGGCGGCCTCAGAACAGGGCGTGATATTGTCATCGCTGCGATACTGGGGGCTGAAGAATATAACTTCGGAACCGCCGCTATGCTGGCTCAAGGCTGTGTTTATGTTCGCCAATGCCACCTGAACACCTGTCCAGTTGGCTTAGCCACTCAGGATGAAAAACTTCGCGGCAAGTATAAAGGAACTCCGGATGGAGTGGTCCGGTATTTGACCGCAGTCGCGGATGAAGCACGTGAAATCATGGCCAGCCTCGGTGTTAAGAAAATGGACGACCTCATTGGCCATACCGAATACTTGGAGCAAATTTCAATCCCTGACCATCCAAAAGCCAACACGCTCGATTTGGCTGCGCTCTTCCACGTCCCGGAAATCGATGACCTCACCCCGCGGATCCATACCTGGGAGCGCAATGACAAACTCGAGGACCAACCTCTCGATGGCAAGATCCTCCAAGATGTCAAATCGACGCTGCAAACACAGAAGCCGATCAAATTGTCATATAAGGTTCGCAATATTCATCGCTCTATCGGCACCCAACTCAGCGGGGAAATCGCTTATCGATTTGGCGATAAGGGCCTCGCGGAGAATACCATTCATCTCGATTTGAATGGAACCGCCGGCCAGAGCCTGGGAGTCTTCCTCGTTCAAGGTGTTAATCTTCACCTGAAAGGCGAAGCGAATGACTATGTAGGTAAAGGCATGAACGGTGGTGAAATCGTCGTCGTTCCGACGCCGGAATCCTCTTTCGACCCCAGTACCAATATCATTTGCGGAAATACCTGCCTCTACGGAGCGACTGGAGGAAAGCTCTACGCCTACGGTCGCGCAGGCGAACGCTTTGCGGTTCGGAATAGTGGTGCTGTGGCTGTGGTTGAAGGCGTTGGAGACCATGGCTGCGAATACATGACCAATGGTTGTATTGTCGTCCTCGGTCCCACCGGTAAAAACTTCGGTGCTGGAATGTCCGGTGGATCTGCCTACGTCTTTGATGAAGATGAGCAATTTGAAGCTCTCTACAATACCGATATGGTAAGTGTCGGTCGCCTTGAAGCAGCTGAGGATAAGGAATCCCTCAAGGCTTTGATTGAAGACTATTGCTCAAAGACCAATAGCCAGAAAGCGCAGAAGATTCTCGATAACTGGGATGCCTCACTCAATCAATTCTGGAAGGTAGCGCCTGCTACTGTTGCCCCACCTGCGGCTCCAGCCTTGAAAACGTAGGCAATCTCTGTTTCTATTATTAGATGCCTTCAGGTTCCATTCAGATAGCGAAACAGCTGGCGCTGTTTCTTGCCAACAAACCAGGCATGCTCATCGAAGTGTGCGAGGTTCTCGCAAAGGCAAAGATCAACATCTACGCCATCTGCACCTCTGATACGATCGATCACTCTGTCGTGCGCCTCATCGTGGATAACCCGAAGAAGGCTCTCGCTCTCTTCGAGGAATACGGAACACTGGTCGTCGAAAACGAAGTCATCATGATCGAGGGCTCTAACAAGCCAGGCAGCCTCTCATCGATAGCTACCTTACTTGCTAAAAATAAGGTCAACATTGAATACGCTTACTGCGCTACCAGCCCAAATGCGAAGCAGGGACTACTCATTCTTCGTCCTTCTCAGGTTGCTAAAGCTCTCAAAGTCCTTAACACGCGAACGAGTTAACTCTTCCACTCAGCAAGTGTCGGAGCCGATCAATTTGAAATGAATGTTCCGCCTGCGCAGAATTGTAACGTGGCATATCTTGCACCTCATCGATCTTCTGACCATGATTAGCTAAAATGCAGTCTTGGATCAAAAAATTTATAGCCGCGTTGGATGACGAGCCAAAAACGCTGCTAATCACTTTCTACAATGCACGAGGCACGATGGACTGGTGCTTCCAACAGGGTTTTATCTATCAACTCAGCGGACCAGATAAGAAAGAGTGGAAACAGTATTTCAGTAAAGATGACGTTAACATGGCTGTTCGTACTGTCAGCTGGTGGGATCATGAACCACTCAGTGATGGCACCATTGATGAGGTTCTTGATATTCTCGGTACGACCAAACCCACTTTAGATTCCAGCCCCACGAAGTCCCTAATCGAAGAGGACTCACCTCCTCCACCGCCGCCTCCCAAACAAGCGAGTCTTCAGAAAAAAACGACCGTTCCGGTTGGTCAGATCAGAACATTTAGTAAAGCAGAGGTGGGAGGAGACTCCTCTCCAACCACGGCTATCCCGGAAGCCTATCTTCAACGCAGGGCCGGGTCGGTTCCCTATCTTTACGTCGATCCGACTAGCAGCCAACCCTATTGGATCGGACGCCAGGAGCCTTGCGATACCGTCATCAATGACCTCTCTATTTCCAGGAAGCACTGCCAGATTTTTGCTCGTAACGGGAGCCTGATCCTCAGTGACTCCGGTTCTGCGAATGGGAGCTACGTCAACGAGCAGCGTGTCGAGGGTGAGATCGAAGTGAAACCGGGTGACCTCGTCCGTGTCGGTCGGGCCATGTTCATTCTTCGCCATACCAATACGGATTAAATGGCGCTCGAATGAGTTTCATTCTGATCTGTCTTCTGCCATAGTCATTTCTGTGAGACCTGACCTCCAAGCTGCTCTCGTTTGCGAAGACGTTCGATTTGAAGCCTCGGGCGCCAATACCCTTGTCGGCGTCATTCAACTCGTGCGCGCCCCTCAATTTCCGCTCCGGGTCATGAAATTATGCGTCTTCTGCCGCTGGGCTTCTGGACAGGGCCAATTCAAACAACTGACTCGTATCCTCAAACCCGATGAATCACAATTAGCGGCAACGGAAACTCAGTTTCAATTAAATGACGAGGATCGTCTCGCCACCAATATTGCTGTCTTTGGTGGCGTCGAATTTACCACGCCTGGTCAATATCCTGTTGAAATCCTCCTCGATAATGACCTCATTCTCCGTTTCTACATTCCAATCGTTCAAGTCAATACCCCGACTGCTCCTGGCCAGAATTAGTTTCATGAGGGACTGAGTGCTCTCCGTCCCTTATCTGCCAACTGCTAACTTCGCCTCCTGTTAGTAGAGCTGTTTATCACCTTTTTTCTCTACTTGGGGAAAATAAGAATAGTGACCCGGACCGGGACTGTCTGATTCCATTTACTGACGATCATGATCAGAAAGCGGCATCCGATTCTCAAAGGGGGCATAGGGAGCAAAGAGAAGCATCATGACAAAGATTGTCTATAACGACACCATCGTGCGCTACTTTCTGGTGGCCACGATGATCTGGGGTCTGGTCGGCATGGCCGCCGGTGTTTTAGTTGCCTCACAACTGAGCTGGCACTGGATGAATTTTGATACCTCCTGGCTGAGCTTTGGCCGACTCCGCCCACTCCATACCAACGCAGCCATTTTGCATTTGTGGGCAACATGATGTTTGCCGGAATAACCACTCCACGCAGAGGCTGAGACCCGTTACCCGCCGGCTTTAGTTTGCAGGCCGGAGATGGTCTGGAAAATCCCGGAGAATACAGCATAGGCAACAACCCCGACCAAGCCGGCAATGACGATAATCACCACTGGCTGCACGATTGCCGTCAGCCGTTCAATACTCTGAATGAGAAGCCGTTCCTGACGCTGCGAAACTTTCAGGAGTGTTTCCCCTAGTCTTCCGGTCTGTTCCCCGATCGCAATCATGTCAACCAGTGTTCCTGGCATAATGTCTCTCTTCTGCAAGGCGAGGCTGAGGCTTCCGCCTTCCTCGACCATGGTATGAATATCACGAAATTGCCTTTGAAAATAAATATTCGGATTCGCACGATTCATGAGTTCGATTCCTTTGAGCAATGGAATCCCGTTCGTGATTAAGGTGCCTAAAGTGAAGGTCATCTGGGTGAAGGCACGCTCTTTGAGAACTCCTCCCAGAAGTGGAATTTTCAATTGGTTCCGGTGCCACCAGGAAAGCCCTTTAGGCGTCCGCACATAAGCCCAGAAACCTAAGGCAGCACAGAGCGCGATAGAAACCCAGAGCCACCAATAGCCAACGGCCATCCCACTGAACCAGAAAAGAGCTCTGGTCAAAAACGGCATCGCGGCCCCGGTCTTTTCAAAGAGAGTAAGCAGGTTTGGAATCAGGACGGTGACAAAGACAATCAGCAAAAGGAAGCCCACCACCACCAGCACCGCCGGATACATGAGTGAAGAAATCACCTTCGATTGCAGTTCATTCAGTGCATGGAGATAGGCAGCCTGTCTCCTCAAAATCTGCGGGAGGGTTCCACTGATTTCACCTGCCTCCGCCATATTACAATAAAGCTCAGAAAAACTGGTGCTCGCCGCACGCAGCGCTTTGGAAAAACTTCCACCATCCCGGACATATGTTCTCAGGGTCCGGGTAATCGTCTGAACTCGGCTGTTTTGCTGGCGGCGCTCTAAAACCGCCAGTGCAGGCTCAAGCTGGAGCCCACTATCGAGCAAGTCAGCGATGTCTTCTGTAAAATACAAGAGTTCTGACCGGTTGAGAGTCGCTTCCTCTTCATCCCCGGAGCGACGCACTTTCTTAATTTCTTTGGCAATAGAAACATCGCCCGCTTCAGAGAGTTTTGTCGGCCGCAACCCCTTTCTCCCAAGCAGGCTCAGTGCCTCTCCACGACTACCGGCAGAAAGCATCCCGGTCTCGCGCTGCCCGTTGGACTTGAGTGCAATGAATTGGAAATCAGGCATGGTCAGTGACAGGCCTACTCTTCTTTCTCACCTTCCACCATCGTGGCTCTCATCACTTCCTCAATGGTGGTCATGCCTCGTGCGACTTTTCGGAATCCGGCCCTTCTCAGCGTCTGCATTCCTTCTTTCAGTGCCTGGCTTTTCAACATCCCGACCGGTTTATTTTGAGTGACGAGATCCTGCATTTTCGCAGAAAGGTGGCAGATCTCGTAAATCGCAGTCCGCCCTGTGAATCCGGTTTGTCGGCATTCCGGACAGCCCACCGCATCATAGACAATCTCAGATCCCTGATACTCATACCCGATTTTACTCAGGTATTCCTTGGAATGTTTCGTAGGGCGACGACAACTCTTGCAGAGCACCCGGACCAGACGTTGTGCGATAAAGGCCCTGACTGATGAAGCGACGAGGTACGGCTCCAGCCCCAGATCAATCAGGCGGGTAATCCCACCGACCGCATCGTTCGTGTGCAGGGTGCTGAATACCAAGTGTCCGGTCAGCGCGGCCCGGATCGCGGTTTCTGCGGTTTCAAAGTCACGCATTTCCCCGACCATAATCACATTGGGGTCGCCCCGCAGGATACTTCTCAATCCGCTCGCAAAAGTCAGTTTGATTTCAGGCTTCACTGCAATCTGCACGACTCCACCCAGCTTGTACTCCACCGGATCTTCGATGGTAACAATCCGCCGGTCTTTCGTATTCAAAGCAGAAAGGAACGTATAAAGAGATGTCGATTTACCGGATCCAGTAGGCCCTGTAATGAGAAGAATTCCATTCGGCAGGGCGATCAACTCTCGAATGATACGCTCGTCCTCCGCATCGATCCCCAGCTTTTCAAAATCAAACTTTTCCTGCCTCAGCAATCGCAGACTGACCGACTCACCGGAAATGGAAGGAATCGTCGCCACCCGGACGTCGATCCCCTGACCTTCCAGCTCCAGATTAATCCGGCCATCCTGTGGCAAGCGACGTTCCGCGATATCCAGATTCGACATAATCTTCAGACGAGAAATCAAGGTCGCGCGTAAGAGCTTAATCTTCGGCGGAACCGGAATCTCATTCAGGACTCCATCAATACGATAACGAATTCGAATATCTTCATCGAGTGGCTCGATGTGAATATCCGTTGCCCGTTGCTGTAGGGCTTCCCGGATAATTTGGTTCACGAAACGGACAATCGAGGCCTCTGTGTCATCCTCATCGAGGATGGTGACGGATTCGCTCGACTCTTCTTCAGTCAGACTTCCCCCACCACCTTCGAGAATCTGTTCGAATGTATCCGCCCCGACTCCGTACCCCTCTCTAAGGCATTCCAGGATTTTTCCTCTGGGTGCGATTCCCCACTGCACCTCCTCATCAATGACTTGGGCCACGGCCTGGTGAGCCATCAAGTCAAAGGGGTCTGAGGTATAAATCATCAATTCTCCATGCTCGTTACGCATGGGCAAAATGGCATGGCGGGCTGCCACTTTGATCGGGAAGGAATCACGCACTTCATTTGGGATCTGCGCCTCTGAATCATTCCACCACGGCATCTCAAGAAATTCACTCAACTGATTGAGGAACTGTTCCTCACTGACCAGCTTCGCATCCAGGATAGCGGTTACCGGTGAGTCCTGATGCTGTAATGCCTGCTCGATGACAGTCAGACATCGCTCCTGATCCATACAGCCGCTTTTTTGGGCTACTTCATATAAGGGCTGGGTTAACATCGGTTTTGATAAACTGCCTGACCGAAAGGAAAAAAT
>JBCBYL010000083.1:0-11427 GCA_039815855.1 Verrucomicrobiota bacterium | reverse complement strand
TCCCTCTAAGCCAATAGGATTCTCACCGATTGAGTGTGAACGAGAAATACGATTTAGTGGTTATCGGGGGTGGTGCAGCAGGTGTGTTTGCTGCGATCCGTTTGGCAGAACGCGATTCCAGCAAGCGAATTGTCTTACTCGAGGCAGGCGCGAAGCTTCTGCAAAAAGTCAAAGTATCAGGTGGTGGACGCTGCAATGTCACTCATCATCAATTTGAACCCGCTTTACTGGTGGAGCGCTATCCTCGCGGGAGAAAAGAGCTCAGAGGGCCATTCACCCGGTTTCAGCCGCGAGATATGGTCTCCTGGCTCGAGGCGCGGGGAGTTGAAACGAAAGTCGAGTCAGATGGTCGTATTTTTCCAGTCTCCAATTCTTCACAAACGATCATCGATTGCTTTATGCAGCGTCTACAGCACTTCGGAATTTCCATCCAGTATCAACAACTTGTCAAAAGGGTACTGAAGCTGGAAGGAGATCTATACCGGGTTGAGACAAAAAGCGGTGCTCAGTACGTTACGGATCATGTCCTGATAGCAACAGGCAGTCATCGCTCTGGTTATCAAATTGCTGAAGAGTTAGGTCATACGATTGTGCCACCAGTGCCATCGCTTTTTACCTTCAAAGTAGATGATCCGAGGATTGTGGATCTACCTGGTATTAGTTCGCAAGACGTGGGCCTTAAGTTGAAGTGCGATGATCGCACTTTCCAAGAGCGGGGACCTCTGTTGATTACCCACTGGGGATTGAGTGGTCCCGCCATACTAAGGTTGTCAGCTTTTGCTGCGCGTGAACTGTTTGCATGCCACTATGATGCAGAGCTCAGGATTGATTGGTGTCCGGACTCGAAGGGCGAGCAATTCGAAACGGACTTTCTTAATCATGCGAGAATCCATTCTCGGAAGAAATTAGCCAATGCGCCCTTCGGGGCTGTCCCGAAGCGGTACTGGGCTTCTCTCTTGGATCACCTTGAGATATCACGAGAGATGAGCTGGGATCATCTTTCGAAAAAATCAGCACATCGTCTGAAAGAGGAACTCAAGAATGGACTCTTTCAGGTGCAGGGGAAGGGCGTGTTTAAAGATGAGTTCGTCACCGCAGGAGGGGTCGAAACCAAGGAGTTGAAGTTCAAGACTTACGAAAGCAAGCAGTGCCCGGGGATTTACTTCGCAGGAGAAGTGCTCAATCTGGACGGGGTCACAGGTGGGTTCAATTTCCAGAGTGCCTGGACTGCAGCAGAACTGGTTGCCTGCGACTTATCCTGAGCTGAGCTTGTAAGCCTTGGCTTAAACGCCGCCTGAGAGATTCTTGATGATTTCGACTAACGGCAGGAAGAGAGCAACCACGATGGTTCCAACAACTCCAGCGAGAAAGACAATCATGACCGGTTCAAGCAGTGAAGTAAGACCGGCTACCGCTACGTCCACTTCTTCTTCATAAACATCAGCAATTTTGTTGAGCATATCCGGCAGTTGACCGGTTTCTTCACCCACTTGGATCATACTAATCACCATGGGAGGAAAAAGACCTGAAGCTTCCAGTGGATTGACCATACTATCACCTTCTTTGACTGCGTCATGCACCTTGCCAATTGAATGAGCAATCACCGAGTTTCCTGAAGTCTCTCTTGTGATGCTGATGGCCTGGAGAATAGGAACCCCACTCGTGACCAGTGTCCCCAGTGTCCTGGAAAATCGAGCGATCGACGATTTGCTGATCAAGTCTCCGAAGATAGGTAACTTCAATTTAATGCGGTCAATGATTTGAGAGCCCGCTGAGCTTTTCGAAAAGACGACATAAACGACGATGAATCCTCCAATGATGAAGGGAAGGTAAGGAATGGGAAGGGCTCCTTCAGTCACTGAAGGTGGCCAGACGAGGTATTGCACCGCACGACTGGTATCAATGACAAATTGAGTGAGTGCAGGGAGTGGCTTGCCGCTCAACATGTCTTGGAAGATCGCTTCAAAGCGTGGGACAATGAAGAGGAGCAGGAAGGCCAGAATCCCGACCGCGATACAAAGAACGACAATCGGGTAAACCAAAGCCGAGACAACTTTACCACGTATCTTCTGTGATTTTTCCTGAAATTCAGCCAGCCGGGTGAGAACGATTTCTAGAACCCCGCCCAATTCACCGGCCTTCACCATATTGACGAACAGTTTGTTGAAAATTTTTGGGTGCTGGGCGAGCGCCTCAGAGAAGGTGCTTCCGCTTTCAACAGCATCAGCCAATGTGTTCATCGCATTTTTCAAAGGAACGTTTTTTTCCTGTTTGGTTAAAGTGCGTAAACTGCGCAAGAGAGGTAAACCGGAATCGATCAGAGTGGCTAACTGACGAGTGAAGACCATCAGCACTTTCCCTTTGACCTTCCCTCCGCCTTTAGCCTTTGCCGCACTCGTTGGCGCTGAGGGGGCTGCCGCCATGGATGATGCGCCTTCAGCAATATTGGTGGGGAAATACCCCATATTCTTGACCGCTAGGCTAGCCGCATTTGTATCAGCTGCTTCGATGGTTCCTGAGTGTTGTTTTCCGGCAGGATCGACGGCGGTGTATGAGAACGTAGGCATATTTTTATTCGGTTAGGTATATTTAATTACTTCTTCGATGGTTGTATCTCCATCAAAAATACAACGCAAGCCATCTTGGCGCAGGGTGACCATCCCAAGTTCGACCGCTTTTTGTCGTATAACGACGTGAGGAGCACGCTCGTTAATCAGCGCGCGGATGGGCTCAGACATATCTAATAATTCGTAAATTCCTTTTCGTCCCTTATAACCGCTTTGGTTGCAGGTATCGCAACCTTCACCATAATAGAATAACTTATCTCCAACATCGTGGGGAGTGATGCCTATTTGTGCAAGAACACTTTCCGATGGCTCGTAAGGTGTGCGACAGTCGGGACAAATTCTTCTGATTAATCGCTGACCTAGCACCCCCTCTAAGGTAGCTGAAATACGGAAAGGTTCGATTCCCATATCAATCAATCGAGTGACTGCTCCAGCCGCGTCATTGGTATGCAGACTGGTAAGCACCAAGTGACCCGTGAGAGAGGCTTGGATCGCAATTTGAGCCGTTTGGAGGTCACGTGTCTCACCGACGAGAATCCGATCAGGGTCTTGACGCAAAAAGGCTCTCAAGGCTCTAGCAAAAGACAGGCCGATACCTTCTTGAACCTGGACCTGTTGGATTCCTTCGATTTCATATTCAACGGGGTCCTCGACGGTCAGGAGCTTAGTATCGATTGAATTGATTTCACGGATACAGGAATAAAGAGTGGTCGTCTTTCCTGAACCAGTCGGACCTGTAACGATAAAAATACCATGTGGTTTCCTGACCGTGTCCCGAATATAAGTGAGCAGGTTGTCCGGCATGCCCAGCGCATCCAGATCCAGGTTCACCACACTGCGGTCAAGAATACGTAAGACAACGCTCTCACCATGCTGAGTCGGCAGGGTAGAGACCCGGAGATCAACGGGCCTTCCTGCCATGTTGGTTTGAATGCGACCATCTTGTGGCACGCGACGTTCAGCGATATTGAGGCCGGACATGACCTTAATCCGTGAAATGACTGGCAGGGCCAGGCGTTTCGGAGGAGGGGACATCTCATAGAGTGCCCCGTCTACGCGATAGCGGATTTTAAATTCCTTTTCGAATGGTTCAAAGTGAACATCACTTGCCTGTGCTTCAATCGCTTTAGCCAGGACCGTATTAACGTATTTGATGATCGGAGCGGAGCCTATGACCGAATTCAAGTCATCGAGCGCTTCTTCCTCACCGATCTGAACTTCACCTGCAAGCTGGCTGAGGAGTTCGTCGATGGAGTCTTCTTCCGTTCCATAGTACTGTCCGACCAGTGTCTGGACTTGATCGATCGGAGCCACCACTAATGCGATGTCTTTACCTGCTGCAAAGCGAAGGTCTTCGACCGTCTGCATATTCAAAGGGTCCGTCAGAGCAACAGTTACCGTGTAGCCATCGTAATGAACGGGGATAGCTCCATGAAGGCGAGCGGTCTGTGGCGGAATCGTGCTCAGCAAGTCGGGTGTAAATTCTCCCTGACTGAGATCGATATATTCCAGACCCAGTGAGGTAGCAATGTTCTGTAGGAGTTCACCAGACTGAACAATCCCGTAATCGTGGAGAATGACTTCGAGTTCTTTTCCGGACCGAGATTGCTCTTCCATCAACTCAGTCGCTTGGGTCTCATCGATGATTCCCTGTTCCTTAAGGAAAGCCAGTAAGAGGTGAGGGTCCATTAAGCGTCATCCCCCATGGTGACTCGGATGACTTCTTCCGGTGTAGTAATACCGGCAACCGCTTTGCGAATGCCATCTTCACGGAGTGTCCGCATGCCTAAATCGCGTGCGCGTTTCCTGATTTCGTTCACTCCAGCAGATTTATTGATCAGTCCTCGAATTTCATCATCCACTGTGAAAATTTCAAAAATTCCACCTCGGCCCTTATAGCCTTTGTTCCTGCATTGATCACAGCCGCGGCCTTTTTGGAAATTTGCCTGACTGGCGCGTCCGGGATCGATATTGAGTGCACGTAACTCAAATTCGGTGGGCTCATAAGGTTCGGAACAATTCGGGCAAATCTTACGAACCAATCGTTGTGCCATGACGGCGCGAATTGAGGAAGAGACAAGAAATGGTTTTACCCCCATATCCACTAATCGAGTGACCGCTCCCGGAGCATCATTGGTGTGAAGGGTGCTGAAGACCAAGTGGCCAGTCAGGGAAGCATTGATGGCGATATTCGCAGTCGGTTCATCACGAATCTCTCCAACCATAATAATATTGGGAGCCTGTCGCAGCATCGCTCTGAGGGCAGCGACGAAGGTCATCCCAATATCTTCATGGACGGCAACCTGATTGATACCTGCCATGTCATACTCTACCGGGTCTTCCACGGTGATGAGTTTACGGTCAGGTTGATTGAGCATATTGAGACAGCCGTAAAGTGTGGTCGACTTCCCAGAGCCGGTTGGACCGGTGACCAAAAAGATTCCGTCTGGCATTGCCAGAATTTTCTCCATGACGATTTGGTCATCAGACAGGAAGCCCAGTTCTGGTAGTCCCAGCTTCAGGGCGGATTTATCCAGAATCCGCATCACGATCGACTCTCCATGCACAGTCGGAATGGTCGAAACCCGCAGATCGATTTGTTGATGATCGGCCAGAGCCAGAGAAATTCGTCCATCTTGAGGAAGGCGCTTTTCGGCAATACTCAGGCCCGCCATGATTTTAATGCGGCTGATGATCGCGGATTGGAGCCTCTTAGGAGGATCACGCATTTCCTGCAGGACACCATCCATACGGTACCGGAGACGGAAGCGTTTTTCTAACGGTTCAATATGAATATCAGATGCCTTGAGCCGGTGAGCGTCCATAATCATGCCATAGACCATTTTAATGATGGGGGCATCTCCTTCGGCCGCCTCATCATCACCGGGGCTGTCCCCTTCACGAATCGATAAATCGAGATTATCATCACCGCTCAGAGTCAGAAGGGATTCCTCCATGCTTCCATAGTGCATGGCTAAACTTTCTTCGATCAGATCTGGAGGAGCGACAACCGGATCCACATCGATGCCTAGAATATGGCGTAAAGCATCGATGGTTTCAAAATCCATCGGGTCTGCGAGAGCGACACGTACCCCTCCCGGGATGGTGGCAAAGGGGATCGATTTATAACGTCGAGCCTGACTCGCATTGAGCAATTCGACTGCGTCCGGGTCGACTTTGCCCAGATCAGTGACGAAATCCATGCCACAGTCAGAAGCCATGGCTTGAAGTAGATCGTTACGGCCACAGTAGCCGAGAGTAACTGCTAATTCCGCAGCAGAAGTATCGTTCTCCGCCGCCTGCATACGAATCGTAACTGCATCTTCTGATGAAACGAGACCGGAATTGACCAGAAGTTCGAGTATGTATTCGTCGTTAAAAGCCATTGTGATCTCCCGAAATCATAGGAGACGTTGAGTTTGAAGCCAAGCGATAATCCGCTCTACTTATGATGATAGTAATTTGGCCAGAATCTCATCGACGACTTGGGGATTCGCTTTTCCTTTCGTCTGTTTCATGACGAATCCTTTGAGTGCATTGATAGCGGCGGTCTTACCAGACCGATAGTCTTCAACACTTTTCGGATTACTATCGATGGCCGCCTGGCAGAGTGGTTCAAGTTCCTCGGTTCCACTCATTTGGGAAAGGCCCTTTTCCGCGATGATTTTGAGCGGGTCACCACCATCACTGAAGAGTTCCTGGAGGATTTGCTTCGCTTGCTTCGAATTGATTTTTCCTGATTCCGCCTGTTCCGCGACCGTGGCAAAATGCTGAGCAGGGAGCGTGATTTGGCTCAAGTCAGGTTCTGTGGCCAGGAAATCATTGATCAGATAATTCGCTACTGTGCTCTGGTATGGAGAACCTTTCACGGCTTCTTGATAATACAGGCTTAACCTTCGATCAGAGGCTATCACCTCTGCCTGATACTCACTGAGTTGATCCTCTTTTTCCAGACGCTCTTTCACTTGCTGCGGTAACTCTGGCACTCTTTGCTTCGCTTCTTCAATCAGTCCATCATCCGTCTTGACTGGCAGCAAGTCAGGGCAGGGAAAATACCGATAATCATGGGCGTCTTCCTTGGTCCTCATCACCGTCGTTTGCTCAAGTTGATCGTTCCAACGGCGTGTTTCCTGAATGATGGTTCCTCCGGTAGAAACGGTTTCGACCTGGCGTTCGATCTCATACAGTAAAGCACGTCGCACTTTACTAATGGAGTTCATATTCTTGATTTCACACTTGGTGCCGAATGCTTCGGTTCCTTGTTTTCGGACGCTAATATTGACGTCGCAGCGTAATTGGCCTTTTTCCATATCGGCGTCACTGACAGCACCGTAAATGAGAATTTGCTGGAGCGATTTGAGGAAAGCATACGCCTCATCGGCAGAGCGCAGATCGGCCTCCGTGACAATTTCCATGAGAGGCGTTCCGGCACGATTATAATCAACCTGGCTGTGCTCTTCATAGTGGGTGGATTTCGCCACATCTTCCTCGAGGTGAATACGATTGAGCCGGACATTTTTACCAATGGGAAGGTCATCTCGATTTTGAACTTCTTTTGGGAAGGCGTATTTGCCTAAAGAAACGTAGCCATTTTCGCAGAAAGGGAAGTCATACTGAGAAATCTGGTAATTCTTAGGCATGTCGGGATAGAAATAGTTTTTGCGATCGAACTTACTCAACGGAGTCAGATCACAGTGAAGCATATGGCCAGTGAGTAGTGTTTTGACGATGGCTTCACGGTTCGGCACAGGGAGCGCTCCGGGAAATCCGAGACAGACCGGGCAGACGTTCGTATTGACCGGATCTCCATAGCGATTGCGGCATCCGCAGAACATCTTGGTCTTGGTCTTGAGTTGAACGTGGACTTCTAATCCGATGACCGCTTCATACGTGCTCATTGATTGAACCCCTCTGGCTTGAGGTGATGATAATCGTGAGCGGATTGGAATGCATGGGCAGCTTGAAGTAACCGCTCTTCAGCAAAGTGTGGGCCCATCAATTGCAATCCGATCGGGAGTCCTTCAGACGACGGTTGAGCTGGAATCGAAATAGCAGGCACCCCGGAAAGATTAGCCGCGATGGTATAAACATCATTGAGATACATCAGGAGGGGGTCATCGATTTTATCACCGACCGGGAAAGCGGTGTAAGGTGCTGTCGGGGTGATGATCAGGTCACATGTTTTGAAGGCATTTTCGAAATCCTGCCTGATGAGATACTTCACTTTCTGAGCACGATTGTAATAGGCGTCATAATAACCGGAACTGAGAGTGTATGTTCCGAGTAGAATCCTGCGCTTTACCTCTTCTCCGAAACCCTCTTCTCGAGAAGCGCTGTAAACATCGATCATCTTTTCTGCACTGGAGGAGCGGTGGCCATATCGCACTCCATCAAAGCGTGCGAGGTTGGCGGAAGCCTCTGCGGTCGCGATAATGTAATAGACTGCGGTGCCGGACTCCGTATGTGGTAAGGAAATCTCTTTCAGGGTGGCACCATTCTTCTCATACCACTGAATAGCTGATTGGATGCTTTTTTCGACATCGCTGTCTAATCCATCAATAAAATACTCCTTAGGCACACCGATCGTCAGGTCCTGGATGGAAAGGCCGCTCAGTGTCTTGGAATAAGGCGGCACCTCAATGGGACGGCTAGTATTCTCCATCGGATCCTCTCCGGCAATCACCTCTAACAGGAGGGCCGCGTCTTCAACCGTTTTCGTTAACGGTCCGATTTGGTCGAGTGAGGAAGCAAAAGCGACAAGACCGTAGCGTGAAACGCGTCCATAGGTCGGCTTGAGCCCGGTCACTCCGCAAAATGAAGCAGGTTGCCGGATCGAACCGCCAGTATCTGATCCAAGTGCCGCAATCGCGAGATCACCGGCCACTGCTGCGGCGGAGCCGCCACTACTGCCGCCTGGCACCAACTGAGTGCCGTCGCTCTTCTTCCACGGATTATAGGTAGGTCCAAAGGCGGAAAATTCACATGAAGATCCCATCGCGAATTCATCCATGTTCGCCCGACCCAGGAAGATCGCGCCCGCTTCTCTCAGTTTCTTGATGACGGTGGCATCGTAGGGAGACAGAAAATTCTCGAGCATGCGTGAAGCGCAGGCGGTGGTCTGACCGGTGACATTGATATTATCCTTGATCGCAATCGGGATCCCGCCCAAAGGGGCATCCAGGTCAACGGATTGCACCTGTTCACGGGCAAAATCAAAGTTCAGATCCCGGTACGCGTGAATCTCAGGTTCATGCTGCTTCGTCTGGGTTTCCAGATCATCGAGGATGTCCCCCGGGCTGATCGCTTTGCTGGACAGTTGATGTCGCAGGCTGGTGATCGATTCAGTATGAAGACTCATTCGACGATCTTGGGCATGACAATTTCACCCTGGTTAGATTTTGGTGCATTGTGGATCGCGTCTTCGTGACTGAGACTCTCCTTAGGAAGATCATCACGTAGAACGTTGGTGGGAAGGGCAGGGTCGATGGGTGTATCTGGAACAGCCGAGATATCTACTTTCTCCAGCTGTTTGATATAATCAACGACCTTCTCGAGTTGGGGGCCAAGCACCTCAGCTTCCTCAGAGTCAATCGCGATACGGGCCAGCTTGGCCACTTCCTGAATATGGATGGAGTCTTTACTCACAGATTGCCGATTTAATCGGATCGAAATCAGATCACAAGCCTTTAGGTCATTTCTTCCGAAAGAAGCGGAGATTTGCTTTCGCCTCATCTGGGTGCTAATTCTTTGCTATGAGGTATTTTGCTCTCTTTTCTTTACCCGTCTTCTTGCTCGTAGTTGGTTGTGGCACATCTGGATCAGGAACGCCGACCAAAACTGGAACCGGGGCTGCGGTCGGAGCAGGAGCAGGAGCCGCCATCGGTTCGGCGGTTGGAGGAGAGGATGGATGGTGGATCGGTGCCTTGACCGGAGCCGCATTGGGAGGGGCAACCGGTAGGGCCGTTGGCGAAGCGGATGAGCAACGCACCGCAGACTATTCCACCCAGTCTCAATCGGCCTACGGTATTAAAGAGGGGGCAACCGTTCGCAGTCCATATAGTGACTACACGGTTTCTATCGGGGGCAGGACCGCCGGGGAAACCGTCTATGATCCGAACTCAGAGCGCTACTTTATTATTCCCTAATGGGTAAGGAGCCGGCGACTAAGAGAAAAAGCCTTTCGCTTTATCAAAAAAAGACTTCTCTTCAGGATGGGTGTCGTCATCACAGACTTCAGCAAAGGCTTCGAGGGCTTTCTTCTGTTCGGCATTTAATTTGCGGGGGACTTCGACATAAATTCGAACATGTAAGTCACCGCGTGCGCCGGATCTTAAGTCGGGCACACCTTTGCTACGCAGACGAAAAACTTTTCCACTAGCGGTTCCAGCCGGAACTTTGACGGAGGCTCTACCTTCCAGTGTGGGAACAATTAATTCACCACCCAGGGTTGCTTTGACAAAGGAAATTGGTACTTCACAGAACAGATCGTTATCATGTCTCTCAAAGAGGGCGTGTTGCTTAATATGAATGACGATGTACAGGTCACCTGACTCTGCTCCACGCATTCCGGCTTCTCCCTGATTGGGCATTCTCAGCCGTGACCCGGTGTCTACTCCGGCGGGAATTTTCACTTTGATTTTGGATGTTTTCTCGACGCGGCCATGCCCACCACATTCAGCACAAGGTTTTTCGATGGTCTGGCCGCTACCGCCACAGGTAGGGCAGGGCTGACTCATGGAAAAGAATCCACGGGAAACAGAAACCTGGCCAGTTCCTCTGCAAGTGGAACACGTAACCACGGAAGATCCTTTCGCAGCACCACTCCCATCGCAGCTACCGCAGGACGCTGGTTTGCGGATACTGATTTGTTTTTCGGCGCCGTTGACTGCTTCTTCGAGAGAAATTTCCATATCATAGCGCAGGTCTGCACCACGGCCCGAAGATCCGCGCCCACGTCCAGTGAAGGCCTCTTCAAACATATCGCCGAAGATTCCACCCCCTCCACCTCCGTTAAAGACTTCACGAAAGACATCAAATGGATCGTGGAAACCGCCGCCAGATTGTCCTGCACTTCCGAATCCACCCTGTTCAAACGCCTGGTGTCCATAGCGATCATAGGCAGCGCGTTTCTCCGCATCAGAGAGGACTTCATAGGCTTCACCTATTTCCTTAAATTTTTCTTCAGCCTCCTTATCACCCTGGTTTTTGTCCGGGTGATATTTAATGGCCATCTTACGATAGGCCTTCTTGATCTCTTCCTCAGTAGCGCCTTTGGCGGTGCCTAGGATTTCGTAGTAATCTGCTTTTACTGCCATATCTGAAAAGTGGTTTGGAGTCGATTAACTCTTGGAGGCAACAATGACTAACGCAGGGCGTAAGAGACGGTCCCGCAGTTTATAACCTTTTCGCTGTTGGGAAATGACCTGCCCCTCCTGGTGGGTGTCTGAAGGCTCTTGCTTGACGGCTTCATGAAGGTTGTGGTCGAATTCAGCGCCCTCTGCATTGACTTCTTCAACGCCATGTTCACTGAGGAATTGTTCAAGCTGCTTTTGAACCATGTTCATGCCCATGACGATGGCTTTCGCATCGTGACCTTGCTCGGCCGCTTGCAGGCCTAAGTGAAAGTTATCAATAACGGGAAGGAGGTCTTCGAGCATGGATTCGTTGGCATAGCGGATCATTTCAGATTTATCCCGTTCCAGTCTCTTTCTGCTATTATCGAATTCTGCCTGGAGTCGGAGGAGTTTCTCTTTCAGCTGCGCGATTTCCTCTTCCGGAGTAGGCGGTAATTTTTCTTCTCCAGCCTCCTTTTCGAGGCTTGCTTCCGTTGCCTCAGCAGCTTCATCTGTTTGCTCAGCCG
>JBCBYL010000148.1:0-5186 GCA_039815855.1 Verrucomicrobiota bacterium | reverse complement strand
GCCTACACTCATCGATCTAAAGTATAACGGCATTCATGAGGCTCAACAGGAACTCGGGCGAGCCGAAGACATTCACAAACTCTTCCTGGGCTTTCAACGCTACCTCTTTCAAAAACAAGCCGCTTAATTTAGTTATCCTGTTCAAGACGTGCATTCTCTCTAAGTTAAGGCATGGCCCGACCTGAACGTTCCACACATCTTTATCCGTCATCTTTCGAAGACTGGTGGAAGACCAAAGCTCGACAAGCCTACCCAGGGCGGACGCTTGAAAATTGCCTGAAACCCCTGCACTCCCGTGTGAGCAGACTCAGTGACCTCTTTACCACGGAACGGAGTGATGACCTGACGGAAGCTTACCTGAGTGATGAAGACGTGATTGCCTATGGGCTCTACTTCTTCCCTCAGACCTTTGGCCGCACCCGACTGGTCACCGATGAACTCCTGCAATGGAGAAAGTGGCAACCAGCACACCCGGATACGATACGCATTCTCGACATTGGCTGTGGTTCCGGTGCCGGAGGATTTGCTTTACTCGATGCCCTGAAAAAGAATGGTGTCAGCGCAAAGGTCGAGCTGACCGGAATTGATCAATCGATCGAAAACCTCACCGCCGCCCGCTCACTGGGTAAGGAGCTCTTTCCGTCTGCAGACCTCCGGTTCCAGAGGAAATTGATCACACCGGTTCTTCATGGACCCCAGCCTCTTCCCAAAGGTCCCTGGGACATCATTCTCATGAGTTTTTCATTAAACGAACTGGCAGCTCAAATGGAGGAAGACCGCCTTGGAGACTGGCTCATCCAGGTGCTCGACTCTCTCGAGGAAAACGGAATTTGCATCCTGGTTGAGCCTGCTCAACTCGAGTCGGCGACCCGGCTCATGTCATTACAGGCCTGGCTTGTCGAAAACACCGAGGCCTCCATCTGGGGGCCCTCTCTTCACCAGCAGGCACCCGCTCTTCTCGAGAGTCGAAAAAACTGGTCACATGAAGTCAGACGCTGGCGCCCTCCGAATAGTTTGGAATTTCTCAACCGGAGGATGTTCCGAGATATTCAGCATCTCAAATTCAGCTACCTGGTTATCGGTAGAAATCAACCAGAGGAGCTAGTCGCCTCTCCCTCCTTCTTCCGTAGCGTCTCCTCAGCACGAAAGACAGCCGGTAAATACACCATTTCTGGAGAAGCTGCCGACGGTCAACTTTACCAGTATGAATGGCTCGAACGAAACCTCACGAAAGAAGAGAAGGACTTACTGAAATCATGGGAGCGCGGTGACATCGGAACTGCAAAGGATTACAAAGAAGTCGGGTCCGGGATCCGAATTGAAACCCTGCCTTCAGAATCACTGCTCTTTTCCCCGCGATCTCAGAAGTAAAGACGAAGCGATTGATCAGCATGCATTTTGAGAGAATCAATCTGCTGTGAATCTGAGAAAGCTGTCCTATGTTATTCAGCTTATGTCTCTGGGCCCAAGAATTGAATTAATTACCACTGGAACTGAACTACTGGATACACGACTCAATGGTCATGTCGTTTTTATCGGCAGTGCATTAAGAGATACCGGGTATCGACTCATCAGACAGACATCGGTCCCGGACGGGCCAGAATTGGAACCTATTCTTCGTGATACGATACACCGTGCTGATGTCGTGCTGGTCACTGGAGGCCTGGGACCGACCACGGATGATTTAACACGCGAGACAACGGCTAAAATTCTTGGGCTGCCACTCCTTCACGACGAGGAAATTGCGGAGCACATTAAAGCGTATTTTGCCAAACGTGACCGGGTGGCACCTGATTATGTTTATCGGCAGGCTTCTGTCCCTGAAGGTGCTGAGGTCATTGCTAACCCATCCGGCACCGCACCGGGTCTCTTCATGAGCTATGCCGGCACCCAAATTTATCTTCTTCCCGGCCCCCCTCGGGAACTGATTCCGATGTGGAATGACTTTGTCTCTCCGCGCATTCAAGGGGCCTTTCCTTTGCAGCAAATATTACAACACCGCGTCATCCGTGTCGCCGGGCTAGGCGAGTCAGACGTGCAAACGAGAGTCGAGAAAGCGATTTCTACAGAACACCTCTACGAATTGGGTTACTGCGCACACCCTGGCATCGTTGATGTCCGCCTGGTTTCGGAATCTGGCCCCCTTCTGGATGAAATGGTGAACTCCCTGGAGAACGAATTTGCAGTCGAGTGCTTTACCTCGCAGGGAAAAAGCCTAGCCGAGAGTCTGATTCAGTCAGCCCAAGAAAAAAAGATCGAAGTAGCCACTGTCGAATCTTGCACCGGCGGTCTTGCGGCTCACCGCCTCATTCAAGTGCCGGGTGCCTCTGCGGTGGTTGATCGCTCCTGGGTCACTTACTCCGATCAAGCCAAGAACGAATGTTTGGAGGTCCCAACAGCTCTTCTGGAGAAAGAAGGAGCCGTCAGTGCAGCAGTAGCGAAGGCGATGGCAGCTGGAGCCCTGCATCATAGCCGCGCTGACTTGGCCATCTCGATTACGGGTGTGGCTGGTCCGACTGGAGGCACTGAAGAAAAGCCGGTAGGCACGGTCTGGTTTGGCCTCGCCAAGCGATTAGAAAACGGAGACATCCAAACGGAAGCAAAAAGAAAAACACTTCCCCCTGACCGTAATACCTTTCAGGACATGGCCGCGACCTTTGCCCTCAATTGGCTCAGGATCGCAGTGAATGAAAGCTAATTGCCATTGTGACCGATGGAGGGACGGAGTTTACTCCGTCCCTTATTGAAAAGAATTAAGCTCCAGCAGGAGCACCTTCCAGACCGGGTAAAGGTCCTTCGTCATCCTTCTTCTTACTGGCTTCATCCGCTAAGCCTTCTAAGGATTCCTGAGGCTCTGGTGTCGCAGGAGGATCAACATCTTTCTTAGGCGGATCACTCAACTTTCCGGTGTCGATGAGTTCTTGCACCTGCTTCGCATTCAGGGTCTCAAACTCAAGGAGGGCATCTGCGATGGCCGTCATCTGATCTTTGTGAGAAGTAATGATTTCCTTGGCACGATCATAGGCCTCAGTCGTCAGCCGGAGCACTTCTTCATCGATACTCTTGGCCACGTCTTCGGAGTAGCCTTTTGACTTACCCATTTCGCGACCGAGGAAAACATAATCATCATTGTCACCGTATTCTACCATTCCGAGCTTATCACTCATGCCCCAACGGCAGACCATACTCTTGGCGCTCTGGGTAGCCATGCGGATGTCTTGAGACGCACCCGTGGAAACATCACCGAGAAAGACTTCTTCAGCCACCCGGCCTCCCATGGCGACACACATGTCATCAATGAGTTGATTTTTCTGCTTTCCGTAGAGAAAGGAGTCATCCTTAGGAAGACTGATGGAAGCTCCCAGGAACCGACTGCGGGGAATAATCGTCACCCGGTCCAGAGGATCAGTGTGTTCCAGTGTCACCTGTAATAAGGCATGGCCGGCTTCATGATAGGCGGTGAGTTTCTTTTGCTTCTCGGTCATGGCCAAGCTACGGCGCTGACGGCCAAAAGCCACCTTATCGCGCGCTTCATGAAGATCATCGTTTACGATCGACTCTGCATCACGGCGCGCCGCGATCAGGGCAGCTTCATTAATCAAGTTGGCCAGTTCCGCGCCTGAAAAGCCAGGAGTTCCACGCGCAATGGAGGACCAGTCAACACTGTCATCCGCCTTCACTTTTTCACCATGGACCTTAAGAATTTCCTCCCGACCTCTGACATCAGGGAGCGAGACAATGACCTCGCGGTCAAATCGACCGGGTCGGAGTAAGGCAGGATCGAGAACATCTTTCCGGTTGGTCGCAGCGATAATGATGACCCCCTCATGCGTATCAATTCCGTCCATCTCTACCAGGAGCGCATTCAGAGTTTGTTCGCGCTCGTCATGCCCTCCGCCTAAACCGTGACCTCGACTGCGGCCGACCGCATCAATTTCATCAATAAAGATCAGACAAGGAGCATTCTTACGCCCTTGCTCAAACATATCGCGTACACGGGAGGCCCCGACCCCGACAAACATTTCAACAAAATCAGAACCACTGATCCCATAAAATGGGACATCTGCTTCTCCCGCAATCGCCTTCGCTAAAAGAGTTTTCCCTGTCCCGGGAGATCCCACCATCAAGACCCCTTTTGGAATCTGACCGCCGAGACGCTGGAATTTCTTTGGATTTTTTAGAAAATCGACAATTTCGGAAACCTCCTCTTTTGCCTCATCGACACCGGCCACATTTTTAAACGTGATCTTGTTTTTCTCTTTATTGAGGACCTTGGCCTTACTCTTACCAAAGCTGAAAGCTGACTTCCCTGCCGACTTCAGTTGTTGGCGGAAAATGAAATACATAATCAGGATGAAGAGAATAAAAGGAACCGTGCCGAGGAAAATCTGCCAAAATTGATTATCGACATAGTTCTGAGGGACGGCGTCAAATCCATGCTTACCAAGAATTTCCGGTAAGTCCTGCTGGAAGGCCAAATTGACATCCGTGCGGAACCCTTCTGCTTCCGGTATCGAATTAGTCCCTGCTAACGGCTCAGTAAATTTACCCTTCAGAAAACTGACGCCCGCCGCAGGCTCAGTGTAAAGATCAACTGACTCAATATTCCCGTTTTCGAGGTGCTCCTTAAACTCAGGAAAAGGAATGTCACGGGTGGCTCCGGCCGTGGCCATCTGGTATTGCCAAAAGCCTAAAAAGAGCAACATCGTGGCTGCGACAAAGAAAGCGATGCCCTTCCAATTTTGTTGGGGACCGGTGGGACCTGAGCCTTTCTGGCGCTTGACAGGCGCTTTAGGTAACTTCGGAGGTTTATTCGGGGTTTTTAATTCACTCATATATAGATCGTTTCGCTCCTTGAGCGGACTAGCAAGCTAACACACCACGCAGTTCTGAGCAACCGACAAGCCAAATTATTCCAAGCAGGAAAATGTCACCAAATCTTCATTCGACTTCAATCTGTCCAGTGATAAATAATATATTGGTTAATAGAATTAACTTGTCCTTTCAGATTCCCAAACACTATAAGCAATCCAATTGTCTTGTCCCTCAAGACATACCAAAGTATCTTTCCTCAATATCCCTATTTCAGTTAGCGGTAATAGTTGATTCGCTGTGTATGGGCCTTTTACTTCATTATTAAGATATATATAGAGTTGCACCTCCTTTGAGATAGGCAATGGCGGAGG
>JBCBYL010000050.1:0-16730 GCA_039815855.1 Verrucomicrobiota bacterium | reverse complement strand
CAGAACCCGCTCTCGCGAAAATTCACCGCAGAGATTGATTAATGCTGCTCATCTCGTTATGATGTGTCCATGGATAAGCAGACATCCTTACTCATTTTAGCTCTCGGGATCATCAGCACCTCATTTGGTGTGGCAGCACAACGTGATATCAATCGCAGAAAAGCGACGGCTGTCCGCAAAGGTTTAGTGCCGCACTACAATAACGGCTGCTTCCTGGTCAAAATCGTGGAAGGCCCCAGCTGGGCTGTTGGTGAATATGCGACTTATGATGCTGAGTCAAAACAACTTCACATAGATGGTGAACCGTACGACTCAGAATCGTTCCAGTTTATCTTAGCCTAGCAGCTAAGTTATTCAGACCCAGTTCTGCCGCTAACTCGAGTAGTTGAGCCTGGGCAAAATCGATATGCTGAAGAAACCATTGCTTCCCTTGAACGATTCCTAAATATCCATAAGCACCCAGGGCCTGCATCAAGCGCTGCACTCCCGCTCGCTTCAACAATTCATCACTGAACGAGTAAGGAATCAGTTCTACCAGCTCCTTCTGTTGGGCCGAACTCAACCGGGCATACGGATCGTAGATCAGGGAAGCGAGATCATACTCTGCCACTCCTGGCCTAAGCCCTTGAAAATCGATAAAGGCAATCTGGTTCTCATGGACCATAATGTTCTGACTCTGAAAATCGCGATGCACCAGAACTTGCTCTGCTTGACAAAGCATCAGGGCTGATCGCCGCCCCTCCTCCTCGATGCGCATCCATTCTTGATCAGGACACGACTGTGCCAGGACACGGATCAAGAAATTCTCCCGAAAGTAGTCACGTTCCCATTGATAACTCGCCTCATCAAATCCGGGCATCATCGGCAGGTCCTCCTCAAGCGCACGTTGACAGGCTTCCACACCATGGAGAGGAGCCACGCCATGGAGCACTTTTTCGTAGAGTACTTTCAACTCCCCCCAGCGTGTGCCGGAAAGATCATGGAGGTCCAGCGAGCCGACATCTTCTACCCAGAGAACCTGTTCCAATTCATTTTCTGCTACTATGCGCGGAGCTGGCACCCCGCACGATTCCATAAAACGTGCAATCGCCGCGTAGTAGCCATTCTCTTTTTTATGACTACCGTACTCCAGCACGATCAGGCTACGTTCAATCTCACACGAACTGAGGCGGTAAAATCTGCGTTCGGATCCCCCTTTTTCGATCTCCTCTAAAAAGAGATTCTCCGGCTGGCTCAGACCCAGTTGAGTCACACTAAGTTCCAGAAGTTCTGACTGCGGCTTAAATTCCAAGTGGGCAAGATAAGCGAACCTGTCAGATCCGGACATCAAAAATCTCCGTGACCTGAGACGAATCCTGTGGGAATAGTTCTCTGTGCCTGCGAAATCTCTACCCTCACCGAATCCACACCGGGAACTCATCAACCAATTAGCCCCTCCCTATCAATTTGAGGCGGAAGCGATCCAGTTTGGCAGTGCCATCATTTCTGACGATACGCTGCCAGAGGTCCCGGTGCGCATTCCCTTAAAAATGATGAACCGTCACGGACTGATCACCGGAGCCACCGGAACCGGAAAAACAGTCACCCTCCAAGTGGTTGCTGAACAACTCAGCCTCGCAGGAGTGCCCAGCCTGCTCATGGATCTGAAAGGTGACCTCAGTGGTCTCGGCAGCCCCAGTGCAGGCCATAAAAAAATTGATCAGCGCATGGAAGCGATCGGCCTGCCTTTCCAGGCCGAGGACCTCCCGGTTGAATTTCTCACTCTTTCTAAACTACCCGGAGTCAAACTCAGAGCCACCGTCTCCGAATTTGGCCCCCAGCTTTTTTCGAAAATGCTCGGCCTCAATGAAACCCAGACTGGAATCGCCACGGTTGTCTTTAAGTATTGTGATGACCGAGGCCTGGCTCTTGTCGATCTGCAAGATTTCCGCGCCGCCCTGAACTACATCCGCGGAGATGGAAAGGAAGAAGTCGAGGAACGCTACGGACGTGTTTCCGGCGCGTCTGCGGGAACCATCCTCAGGAAAATGCTGGAACTCGAACAACAAGGGGGTGATACCTTCTTCGGAGAACCTTCTTTCGATGTTCATGACCTTTGTCGCCTCAATAAAAAAGGCAAAGGCATCCTCTCTATTCTCAGCCTGAAGGATATCCAAGATCGGCCCCGACTCTTCTCGACCTTCATGCTTTCTCTTCTCTCTGAAGTTTATCGCCTCTTTCCGGAAGAAGGTGACCTCGAAAAACCAAAACTAGCCATCTTCATTGATGAGGCTCACCTCATTTTCAAGGAAGCCTCCTCTGAACTCATTGATCAACTCGAAGCGATTATTAAGTTAATCCGGTCTAAAGCAGTAGGCATCTACTTCTGCACCCAGAACCCGACCGATATCCCGGAAGCCATTCTCAGTCAACTCGGGCTCAAAATCCAGCACTCCCTACGCGCCTTTACCGCCAAGGACAGGAAGGCCATCAAGCTCGTCGCAGAGAACTTTCCCACCACCAAGTTCTACGACATCGAATCCTTGCTCACTCAAATGGGGATAGGAGAAGCACTCATTACCGGATTAGGGCCTAAGGGTCGGCCTCTTCCACCTGTCCACACATTGCTCCGGGCCCCGGTCACCCGGATGGGACCACTTAAGAAGACGGAACTCACTGCCATCGTGAGCGCATCACCTCTGGTCGCACGCTATGCCCAGACACTGGACCCCAAAAGCGCTCATGAAATTTTAACCGGTAAGATGGAATCTGCCGACGACCTCAAAGCCCGCGAATCCGTCCTCAAAGACCGGGATAAACTGACCAAAAAATACTCCGCAGATACCCTGAAAGCTTTAGGAAAAAAGAAAACAGGACCGAGCTTTCTCGAACAAGTCCTTTCCAGCCCGGCCGCCAAAGAAATCAGCCGCACCGTCGGACGTGAAATTTCCCGAGGCCTCCTCGGCGCCTTTGGCATCAAAAAGCCCCGCTAATTGTCATCTCATCAGCCCTCAATACAAACGCTCAGCTCTTTAGTTAGTGCGAAAAAACCTCATTTTGATAAATTTTATCCGAAACTTAATTATCTTCCAGGAGTTATACTCGCATGAAACAAACGATAACTCTCTTAACAGGCTGCCTCCTTGTTCTTGGAACGGCGGATTCACTCAATGCTCAACTTCGTAGCCGTCAAAGTTCCGGAACCTTCCAACGCGGAAATGGACAGGCAGGCACCTGGCAACGTTCCGCTGACCGTGCCCCGGGGTCATCAAGCCGTTCTACGGCATGGCAGTCTGATCGTGGAGAGGGAATGCGTAGTTTTGACCGTCAGTGGGATCGCGAAGCAGGCACCGGAAGCTCTACCCGCCAAACCAGCCTGCCTTCAGGCGAAACTTCCTCTGCAACACGGAGTGCCACCCGTCAGGATGATGGTTCGGTCTCTGTCTCAGGAGAGCGTGAGGGCTTTAACGGGAATACTCAGACCGGATCAAAAAGCGTCAGCCAAAGTGACGATGGCAGCTATGTCGTAAACAAAAACTATGAAACCAGCACCGGTCGCTCCCTGGAGAGTTCCAAAACCGTCAGTCGCACTGAAGATGGTGTCACCCAATCTGGCGGCTACACCACCGGCAGTGGAAACACTGGCAGCTATGAAGGAAGTGCTGCCCGCACTGAGGACGGCCGTGAACGTGATTTCAGCTTTACCGACTCCGATGGCAACACCGCAACCAAGTCGGTCGATGTCACAAGAGGAGATGGAACATCCACTCGTGAAGCGACATCCACCGGACGCTATGGCGGTAGTCTCACCAGCACTCAAACCGTCACTGTCGAACCAATAGAAGAAACCTCCGAAGAATAAATCATCGAGAGGTTTTCTGGCTGAGGAATTAAAATTTAAGAATTTGATTCTTCCGGGTGACCTTCACGGGCGATGTATTCCTCGAGGCGGAAGAGATCAGTCCCTGCTCTTTTGGCAATTTTGAGAAGGGTGTCCATGCTGGCGACTTCCTCGACTTGTTCCTCAAGGAACCATTGCATGAAATTCTGGGTCACCCGGTCATTGTGTTCCGATGCGACATCGTAGATGGCCTTAATCTGATCGGTCACTCTGACTTCCTGGTCGTAGGCACTCTGGATGACTTCCTCGACGGTGCCGAATGACGACTGCGGGGTGGCGATCTGTGGAAAGACCACCTGACAGTCTGTATCATTGAGGAACTGGACCATTTTGAGCGCATGTTGACGCTCCTCTTCAGCCTGACGGGAAAAGTAACGCGCCAGTTCCGGTAAGGCTTCCGCATCACACCAGGTGGAGATGGCGATATATTGGTAAAAAGCGGAAAATTCGTGGCCGACTTGTTCTTTAATGAGATTTGCGGATTGATCGTGAATCATAAGTATCGTCCTTAAGTGGTGATGAGTGAATGGTTAAAATTAACGTTAGGATTATATGCCTGAATACCCGCTTGATCCAGCGCAGAGATACAGTCATCTCCGAAAAATTTCTCCGCCCATTTCTTTTTCTTGAGCCGTCTACGGATACGTTTTCCCGCGAAATGCCCAAGGGTGGCAGATGACCTCAATGGAATCTCGCAGCCTGAGCAGTTTTTATCACAACAGCCTTTAGCCTTTTTGCGGTCTTTCCCGGCCAGAGGCGGGTGGAGCAGGATTCTCTGGGCGGAATCAGTTGCCATAAACAATATGGCCTCTTTCATCCCGGAAATGATGACCACTCGAAAATCTGAATCCGTGAGACTCACAAATGAACCAAATTTGTATTCGATCTCAGCGCTTTCAATCTCCATCAGTGCTAAAGGGATTGGCAGGTGTTTCTTAGCCATGGTTGCGTACGCTGATAATTGACTTCGCCAAGATAGCAACTCTAATTGTTCCACCCTCTCTATGCTGACCCCTCAATGCCCCTCCTTCTTCCTTTGCGTCTCTGCGCCTTTGCGTTAATAGATTGGTGTGCAGATCAAAACCGCATTTGTTCTCGGAGCCGGCTTGGGCACCCGCTTACGCCCCCTGACGGACACCTGGCCTAAACCTCTTTTAGCTCTAAACGGTAAGCCAGTCATCACTTACGCTTTTGACCATCTCATCGAAGCAGGCATCGAACGTTTCATCGTGAACACCCATCATTGTCCTGAACGCTATGAAGAAGTTTTTCCGGATCATTGTTATCGAGAACGGCCCATCCACTTTCGACATGAGCCCTCTCTTCTGGATACCGGAGGCGGGATCAAGAACATCGAAGATCTACTCGAACCGGATCAGCCCCTACTCGTCTACAATGGTGATATTATCACCACCTTGCCTCTGGACAGTTTGATTCAACACCATTTCCGAAAACGGCCTGAAGCCACTCTGGCACTGCGCTCGCACAAACCAGAACTGGTCGCGCTCGATGACTGTAATCAAGTGACCGACATCCGCAATCAACATCAGACCAATGCGTCACGGCAATATTGTTTTTCCGGGGTCTATCTCATTGAACCTGTTTTTCTGGATCGATTCGTGCCCGGTGAGGTGAAATCGGTCATCCCGGTTTTCAACCAGATGATCCAGTCAGGAGAAAATCCTCATGGCGTGCTCCTCGACGAAGGCTACTGGTCTGACATTGGCACACCCGAGAGCTTTGCAGAAACCGAAACTGATTTAAAATCAATGCCATGAAGCCTCTCCCCTTCCTCTTATTCTCCCTGTTTATTTGCTACTTTACTGGTGGCTTCACTTCTCACTCCATCGAGATCACCCCCAGCCAGGCGGAAAACATCGGTAAACGGCTCTGGCAAAATGAATGTTCAGGCACGATCGCGGGGCTGACCTCCTGGAATAAGGGGGAATCCTTCGCATCCCTCGGAATTGGTCACTTTATCTGGTATCCACCAGGTCAAGAAGGCCCCTTTTCAGAAAGCTTCCCTCAGTTAGTGACCTACCTGCAGTCTAAGGGAGTTACCTGCCCTGAGTGGATCCTTCCTCCGTCAGATTGTCCCTGGAGTACTCTGGCTGAATTCGATGCTGCCCAAGATTCCAAGCGGATGATTGAGCTACGCACCTTACTGTCTGAAACTGTGGGTCATCAGGCCCTCTTTGCGGCTCGTCGATTGTCGCAAGCTCTTCCGTTAATTCTGGAAACCTTGCCTGAAGAAGAACGCCCCCGCATTCGTGAGAATTTCGGAAAGGTATCTGCCCACCCGCACGGGTATTACGTTCTGGTCGACTACGTGAATTTCAAAGGAGAAGGCATTAAGCCTGAGGAACGCTACCAGGGCTATGGTTGGGGCCTCTTACAGGTTCTCGAAGCAATGGAAGAATCGGAGGCAGGCGGACCCGCTCTGAATGCGTTTAGTGCTGCTGCGATTCAGGTCTTACAGCGTCGAGTGGATCACTCCCCTCCCGCACGCGGAGAAAGCCGCTGGATGAAAGGCTGGACGAACCGGTGCCGAACCTATCGACTGCCCTGAGTCAATTCGCCTAGACCGGATTAGAGTTGCGCCTCTTCTTCCGCAATGACTCTACTACCTTGTTTTGCCTTACGTAAGAATTTAGGAGGCCGGTATCCATTGAAATTGGCATGGAGTATCCCTGTCTTAGAAGTGCCTTGAGAGAAATAAGCTTCATTGACTCCATCACTGCGATCCCATGCACTGCTTCTGCTGTGTTTCATTTCATCTTTTTTCCTTCTGGGTTACTGACGGGTTGAGACAGGCAAAATCCTAAAGTCGGATTTTCATCCCCATCCGCTGAAAGGTAGGCTGATCGAGATCCTGGCCATTGATTGTCGTCGGATCGGTCTTTTCAAATCGTCCTCGATCTGCTTTTCGATCTAGTGGTAGTTCTTCTTGCTCTGAGAAATATCGCTGAGGGGTCCCATGCTGGGGAAGAAGAAAATCTTGCTCGTAGATGGAATCCGCATCGGAGACCACTTCTTCCCCGAGATTGATTTCTTCATGATCAATCCCAGCCTGATTGTATTCTTCAATCCCTTTCGCGCTCTCTGGGTTCACATCATCCAGGCGCTCTGTTTCCGCATCTTCTGGATAAGTAAACGATTTCTCGTCTAGCTCAGACACGACGGTGTCGGCGAATTCCGCCGTGCTCTGGGTCGCAATTAAGGTGAGCCTCAGTTCGGCTTCGAGCCGGTTATCTACGAGGACACCAGGTAAAAAGTCTAATCCATCCGGCAGGCGATTCCGTAGGGTCCTCAGAATGTCCTGGCTTCTGTCCATAGAAAGATCAGCTCCACCTACGAGACCAACAATCATCGAGTCTGCTTTCTCCCACACTCTACCGTCATGAAACTGGATACCATCTAGGGCATCTTCAATTAATCGTTCCACATTCTCTCCTCGATCTGATGTATGGGACATCCAGGTATTCTCAGTAGATCGAGACCCCCGGGCTAAGGCAACCACACGCTCCTGGCAATCCTCCAAACTCAATTGAATCATTCCTCCTTCGACGAGGAGGCGGCAGAAGTCAACCAATGAACAAGCCACTTCTTGATGGTGAAGATGAATCAACTCTCGCAGGTCATCACTTGGGGTGCAGTCTCCCAGCAGCCGATCGTTCGCTGTAACGAATACGAGATCAGCCTCTGCCTCCAGCCTTGCTCGTGCCTCTCGTGCTGCATCCTGCCGCTCTTGGCTTTCAAATTGAAACGGTAACATCGCCTGGACGACAATCTGGATTCCGCGATTCTTCAACGCATTGACGATTTCCGGTGTGGCGGCACTCCCTACCGTGCCTCCTAGACCACACACGACGAGTGCCCAGTCACCTGCGTCGAACATTTCAACGAGATCATCCATCTGGTCCTGAACTGCACGCGTGACTTCATGACGGTCTCCCAAACTACCCATACCGTAGAAGCGTTCTTTACCGATGAGGAATTTCTCCGTGGCGACACTTCCGCGGATAGCCTGCAGGTCGGTATCCACAGCATACATACGTCCCGGGATCCACTCATGGCGCAGCCTGATTTCATCAATGACACTAATCCCAGCCTGACCGACGCCAATGAGAAGCGGCAGCGTCGTGTGGAACGGGTTATGAGCCAAAGGCCCTGTTTTAGAGAATTCGATCATCGTTTCTAACTCCTAGAATAATCCGACCATAGAGAGGGCGTTCTGGAACAGTTCCACAACCCGCCCAAACCCGGCCTTCTTTGGGTGAATGGTTTCATAATTCTGTGCATATTGCAGAAGCCCCAGCACGGTCGAAAGGTCCGGCCTCCTGCTAAAAGTCAGATCACCTTCAAAGGAAAACTCCTGCACTAATTGCACGGGGACGGGGAAGAGTTCCTTAGCGACTTCTCTCAAGCCTCTTACCTGAGACGCACCGCCGGTGAAGTAAATACCTGATGACAATCTTGGCCAGAGATTGAGCTGGTTTAAATCTTCACGAACCATATTCAAGGTTTCCCACTGACGGGCATACATAATCTTTGCCAGTGAGTGCGTGTAAATGGAACGCTCATCATAATGGTGATCTCTCTCCAAGGTGATCTGCTCATCAGGGTGAATTCCCTTCGGAGATAAGAGGCCATGTTTTAGCTTCACCATTTCAGCGCGTTGGTAAGGTAATTTCAGACCTAGAGAAATGTCCTGGGTCATATGGTCTCCGCCTACACCGAGCACCCCGGTATGGATGATGGCACCATCTAGATAGACAACGTAGTCGGTTGTACCCGCTCCCAGATCAATCACGACAGATCCCTGGTTCTTTTGATCACGGGTCAAGATCGCTTGCGCCGATGCATAAGGTGCCAGGGCTAACCCTCTGACATCGACATCCAACTCGGCGACGCTTCGCACGGCACAGGCGAGCTTGTTCTCCAACCCATGGATGACTTGATAGGTAGCCTCCAGATGGTGCGAATTCAGTCCAATCGGATGAGTCGAACGCGTCTTTTCGTCGATATAGTAGTGCTGAAGCAACTGGTGAATGACCGCGTGATCAGCAGGAATGGGTTGCTGCTGTGCTAACGCATCTAAATCTTCAACGTGACGCGGCGTAATCATATGGTCCTCATCATCGGTATTCGTCTTGACCCGTACCGTTCTCGAGGTGATGTGTGAACCAGTCACCGCCAAAAAGACCTCCCCGACCATCACTTCAGTTTTATTCTCTGCGTCACTCACTGCTTCCGAGATGGTTTGCTGAGCGGTTTGAAAATCAACGACTTCGCCTTTCCTGACTCCGCTGGATTTGGCCTCTCCCACCCCTAGTAGATAGAGAGAACCATCTTTTCTTAACTCACCGACGGCAGCGACCACTTTGCTCGTGCCCACCTCAAGGGCAACAACCACATCTGGCTCTTTCTTAAAAAACATAGCTTATTATCCTCTTCATTTCTGTTCCCTTTAGATCCCCAATCATCTCTATCAAAAGTAGGTCACCGCCACGTTTCGTTCCGGTGTCATGTCAACAGTTCGAACCACACGCCGAGTGGAACGACTATCCGTCATCACGTATTGCAATCTCTTAATTTGCTGATCAATAAAATGGGTGCGAAACCGTATGAGCCCTTGCATTTGCGTGCGGACAATCAGGTAGCCTTTCTTTTGAACCTCAATCCGATCGAGATCGAGATCACTCTTCAGGCCATAATAATCGGCAGCTCGCAGGAGGGTAAGGGCACTGTAAACCGCCTGATGTTCGATCTTTTCTCCCACCATAATCTCATCCGCAGGAATCCCGGTTATTTCAGGCAGGGGCTTCAATTTTTCACCCTCCTTCGGCTTCATGATGAAACCATCCGCATCCACGTAATAGACAGACTGAGCCAGGGTATTAAACTGTCTGGAATAAGGAACCACCCGGGCCACAGGTAGTCTTTCTCTCACTTGCAACAGAACCGTCCCCGGGAGTAATCGACGCGCTTTGACCTCAGAAATCGTCGGAACAGCGAGTAAGTTTTGACAGACCCGGGTTAAATCCGTCTTGACCAAACTCTGACCAGGCTTGAGCCCGCTCCACTGGCGAATCTCTCTCTCCGTAAGCGCTCCGGCATGATCAATCTCGATTTTGGTAATGGCAAAGTCAGGGCTCTCATAGATCACCTTGGTGACGATTTTTTCCAGCGCGATATAGAACCCAAGACCCAAGAGGCCAATCACCGCTGCCCCGCCACCCCAGAGAAAAAGCTTACCACTCGAATACTGTTGTCTCTTTTTCTGCTGCACCGCCACCTGGAGAACATTGCGTTTCCGGCGTTTCGGACTGCGTTTAGTGCGACTCATGACCGCACCTCCATCGAAAGTTCAATAATGTTGGTACATAACTGGGCAAAGGAAATTCCTGCCTCTGCCGCCGCCTCTGGCAATAAACTCAGAGGAGTCATTCCCGGAATGGTATTCACTTCCAGCGCATAGAATTCACCAGATGAATCGAGGATAAAATCAACACGGGAATAAACGGTGCAGCCCAGAGACTGGTGCGCACTCAGTGCCGCAGCCTGAATCGCTTCTACTTGATCAGCGTCCAGCGGCGCCGGGCATAGATGCTCTGTCATGCCATCTGTATATTTATGCTTATAGTCGTAGAACCCTTCTTTCGGACGGACTTCGACCACAGGCAGGCAGGTCTCCCCCAGCACTCCCACTGTGAATTCTCTGCCCGCCACGTAATTCTCAATCATGTACTCCACTCCGCGCTCTTCAGCACGCTTGACTGCTTCAGATACATCTTCTGATGAGCGCACAATTTCAACTCCGACACTCGATCCATCTGACGTCGGTTTGAGCACATAAGGAGGGTTCCAATCCACTCCTGGATTCCAAGGTCGGGCCGCCGCCGTCAGCACACCTGCTTCGTGAAAGCATTTCTTAGCCAATAATTTATCGAAAGCCTGGCGACACCCTAAAGATCCGGAACCCGTAAAGGCGATCCCTTCAGATTCCATCCGCTCCTGGATTTCCCCATCCTCGCCATAGGTGCCATGAAGACAGACAAAATAGAGCGCGTCATCAGAGGGCCACTGAAACTCCTTCTCAATGACATCAAATTCCGAAACGTTTTCGTAGACTTCTCTTAAAGCAGTAGCCACTGCGTGACCGCTCTTAAGAGACACCTCTCTTTCAGAAGATATTCCTCCTTTGAGTACGACGATAGGCTTTGGTGTCTTCATTTATTCATCCCCTACCAACACCACTTCCAACTCTAAATCCTGGCCTCTCTTTTCCCGGGCGATTTGTTGAACAAATTCGATTAGCTCCAGGATATCTCTTGTGGTTGCGTCACCATCATTAACGATAAAATTGGCATGTACAGAAGAAATTCGAGCCCCGCCTATCTTTTTGTCTTTTAAGCCCAGCTCGTCGATTAGTCTACCTGCAGATGTTGAATCGGGATTTTTAAAGGTGCAACCCGCGCTGGGGGCAGCAGGTTGAGATGACCAACGTTTTTTACTATATAATTGCATCCGCTCCCTGATCGCGTCCGGCTCATCAGGAGTTCCTTTCATACGCGCCGATAGAGCAATATTTTTTTCCAAAATTGGAACGTGTCGATACTGGGCCTGAATATCGCTCGCCGGGACTTCCAGGATCTCGCCCTCGAGAGAAGCCATGCGAATGGATTGAACCACTTCAAACATCCAACTCTGCATCGCCCCCGCATTCATACGGAGCGCACCGCCCACACTGGCAGGAATCCCTTCCATGAACTCAAATCCAGCCAGTCCTGCTTTTTGGGCACCATAGGCAATTTCCTTCAAGCGCGCGCCCGCTCCAGCCTCAATCGTATCTCCTTCGATGTGAATCTTTGAAAACGACTTCGATCTAAAGTGGAGACAGAGTCCGGAAAATCCCAGATCGCGAATCAGCAGGTTCGACCCGCGTCCGATCACCATCCATTCCAGACCATGATTCTTGGCAAACTTTAACGCTTTAGTCACATCGTCCTCGGTAACGGGTTCCACCCAAAATTGAGCTGGCCCCCCTACCCTTAACGTCGTGTGTTTATGGAGTGGTTCATAGGCCCGTACCCGGCCAGAGGGTGAAATACCACTCCGCAGTATTGCCGCCTGATAAAAATCCTTTGCAATCGATTCTGCGAGGCTGCCGATATTTCCTGCCCCTAAAGTAAGCAAGCAGTCTCCGTCTTTAAAATTTCTCATTGCCGCGGGAATGAGGCCTTTCCAGTCCGGAACAAATCGGACCTTGTACTTTGTTCCCTGTCTTGATTTGATTTCCGAAACTAAGCGTTCATCTGGAGAAGTCCCTGGATCCTCCTCACCTGCGCCATAGACAGAGGTGATAATGACCTCATCTAATCCCGCCAGAGCTTCAGCAAATTCGTCGAACAAGAGTTCTGTTCGTGAATACCGATGGGGTTGAAAGACACCGATCAATTTTCCGGAAAACCCATTCCGGGCCGCTGCGATAGTCGCTTTGATTTCGGCAGGGTGGTGGGCGTAGTCATCTACGATTCTTCCATCCGTCCCTTCATAGAGTACCTCAAATCGACGACTGGCCCCTTTCAGTAGTGATAGCGCCTTGACGATGTCTTGATCGGTCACACCAAGTAATCGAGCCAATGTAATCGCAGACATCGCGTTAGAGAGGTTATGCACCCCCGGTAAACTCAGATGACACTCCCGGCCTCCCAGATTGAAGTCTGAGGAGTCTGACCCACATGTATAGGAATCCGGGCTTGTGACAGGCAGTTCAGTTCCGCCACTGAGTCCATACCAGTGGACTCTTTCACTCCCCGTCTTCAGCTGGGTGTTCCCGGCATCATCACGACACAAAATCCGATGCCCCGGGCAGCGATCAAAGAGTTGCTGGAACGCCTGAACGATCTCTTCATCGGATTGATAGTAGTCCAAATGGTCACGATCAATATTCAGGATAATCAAGTGCTCCGGCTCAAAGGCCAGAAATGTTCCATCACTCTCATCTGCCTCAATTACGGCATACGCGCCTGGGTTTAATTGCGCGCTCACCCCGAAAGTAGGCACCTCCGCTCCTATGTAGTACGATGGATTGAGTCCTGCCTCGAAGAGGATCTTCGCTAAGATCATCGTTGTCGTCGTCTTTCCATGCGTTCCGGTCACTGCAATGACCTTTCGGTCCTTCAGGAGAGCAGAAAGAAATTCTGCCCGGCGGAACTGCTCAATCCCACGCCTCTCGGATTCTTGGCGCTCTGGATTCGTCGAACGAACGGCAGTTGAATAAACAACGGCATCCGCCTCGCCGACTTGTTCGGCCTGGTGCTCATGGTAAACCATGGCGCCACGCTCCTTGAGAGATGAGATCAAATCATTCTCGCGCAAATCTGAACCTGAGACTTGATATCCAGCATCGAGAAGCATATGGGCGAGGCCAGCCATTCCGCATCCACCGACACCGATCAGGTGAATCTTCGCATCTGGCCTTTCCAGAATCGCCTTCGCTTTGCCCACCTGATCAGCAAACGACATCGGTTAACTCCTTTACAATGGCCTGAACCGAATCTTCTTTAGAGAGAGACTTGGCCTGCTGGCTCATCTCTGCTCGTCGCGATTCATCCAATAATTCAGTCAACTCATCAGCCAGAATGGTCGAAGCTTGATCAAGATCGCCTTCATAAACGATTTTCGCAGCCCCGGCTTCGGAGAATATTTTGGCATTCGCATCCTGGTGATATTCGGCGGCATGAGGATAGGGAACGAGGACAGACGGGATACCAAAGTAGGCAATTTCATTGAGAGAAGCAGCTCCCGCTCTTGAGATGATCACGTCTGCCATCCCATAGACGGCTTCCATTTCATGACAGTAGTCAGCGACCACCGCCTTGACCCCGGTCTCTGCATAGGCCGCCCTCACCTCCTCGGCATCCGGCCCTGCCAAATGGAGCCATTGAAGAGGACGGTCCGTGTTGATTGTCGTTGCTGCTCGGCAAACAAGTCGGTTCAGTCCGCGCGCCCCCTGGCTACCGCCCATTACTGCTACCGTAAATGAGTTCAAATCCAACTCCCACTTCTGAGCCGCTTCCAACTTTGTCATTTTCTTTAATGAGCTCCTCACCGGGGTGCCGGTAAGAACACACTCAGTTCGACCATTCTTTTCGAGGTGTTGCCGACAGTTCTCAAATCCGATAAATACTTTTTTTACCCATGAAGCAAGTTGACGAGTCACTTTCCCAGGAATGGCATTCGACTCGTGTAAGAAGGTTGCAATGCCCTTTTGCCTTGCCACCAGTAAAAGCGGAGCGCACGTGAACCCGCCCATCCCCAGCACCACATCAGGTTGAAATTTTTTTAATTCCCTTAGTGCCTGCAGATAACCAGACATCAATTTGAGAAAGAATGAGATCACCTTCGGGCCTAACCCCGGCCACCCCATGACCGGAACCACCACCGCATGAAAGTAAGGAAACTCGGAAAGAACTTTCTGGTCGATCGGCTTATTCGATACGTAAAGACGTACTTCAATCTCTTGGGCCTTGAGTTCCTCGGCGATCGAGATACCGGGGTAGAGGTGCCCGCCAGTCCCACCGCAGGCAATCGCAACTTTTTTCAACTGAGGCATTTTACATCCTCCCACGCATTACCGGAGGCAGGCTCGAAGCACGTTGAGTGGGCTTCACCTCATAGACCGCTTGCTTATGGATATTGAGAAGGACCCCAATCGCGAACAGACAAAACAGCAAGTTCGATCCACCATAACTGATGAACGGCAGGCCGATGCCCTTTGTTGGCATCAGGCCAGTGACAACCGCCATGTTCATTCCAGTCTGTAATACGATTAAAGAGGTCAACCCCATCCCAAGATAAACTCCACTTCCTTCTGGGGCGTGACAGGAAATAAACCCTCCAGAAAGGGCTAATAAGAGAAAACAAAAAACCACGGTAAGGGTGCAAATCAGACCTAACTCTTCTCCGATAATCGGGAAAATAAAATCGGTATGTGACTCGGGGAGGTACTCCATCTTTTGCACACTGGCACCGAGACCCTTTCCACTTAAACCCCCTGAGCCGAAAGCCAGAAGGGCATGCCATAACTGCCATCCGGCATCCAGCTTGTGCTCTTCCGGATTGAGAAAGGCCATAATCCGCGAAAGCCGCTGAGGCATTAACAGGGCCACACTTAAAATGCCTGCCATTCCTACAATAAAGATCGGGGCAATGAATTGAATCCTCGTTCCGGCTACAAAAAGTAAAATCAGCGTAATCGTGAAAAGAAGCGCGGTGCTCCCTAAGTCCTTCTGCAGAACGCAACACCCTAAGACAAGCGAGACAATTGCGATGGGATAGACAAAGCCCTCTTTCCACGAAGTGACCTTCTTCTGGAATTTACCCAGCCACATCGCCAGGAAAATGACCACCGAAATTTTGGCGGCCTCCACCGGCTGAAAGTTCATAGGGCCCAGGTTGAGCCAGCGATGGGCACCATTGATTTTCATTCCAATCCCCGGCACGAGGCAGAGCAGCATCAGGAGTATACTGCCTGCCAGAGCCAGCCAGGTAAAATGGAGCCAGCGGTGGTAGTCAATTTGAGATGAGATAATACATACAATTACACCCAAACTAAGCCAGATCCCCTGCCTCTTAATAAAGAACATCGTATCTCCCTGATTTGCCGGAGCAAACGCACTGACACTAGCCAGCATGACCAGACCCAGTGAACAAAGGGCCAGGACAGCTAGAATCAATAGAAATGCGCTGTTCTTTAACACAGTAATCCTTTAATTATTCTGATTCATTGCCACGTCACGCTTCTGAATAGGAGCAACGGGTTGAGTGACCGGACGAGCCACCTCTTGAATCATGCCGGGAATCTTCAATTTCTGGCCCACCTTTAAAAGACTGGGGTCCGAGATTCCATTGATTTGAGCAATATCGTTCGGCTTGACCTGATAGGTGCGCGCAATTTTCCAGAGCGTCTCACCCTTGGCAACTACGTGTGTTCCGGACGGCACCGTTGTTTGTTTGAGCGCAACGACTGGTGCTTCTGGCACTTGAATAGAACTGGTGGTGGGAACATTCAGCTTCTGGCCGATCTTAATCATCGATCCATCCAGGCCGTTAGCGGCCTGCAGTTCTTTCACACTCACTCCATAACGCTTACTGATCCGGCTCAGGGAGTCCCCTTTGACTACGGTGTAGGTTTGCATGGTGGGCTTGATCACGGCTTCCACTTCTTTTTCCAGCGACTCAGTGACCTCTGTTTTCAATGTAGGTACGCTCTCTTTCGCCGCGACGACCTTTTGATTGATGACCGTTTCAGGCTGACGAGGCATGACCGTTTCCTTGGCCCAGATCGGATCACTTGCGGATGGCATGCTCATTTCAGTTTGCGGAGCAGCCTCTTTTGCCACAACCGGCTCCACTTCTTCCACCGCACTGCCCGTATCAATTTGAGGGGGGGCATAGGTTGATTCTGTCACTTCATACGCTGGTAGGCTCGGGCTGTAAGTAAATGGCGAAGCTTCTTCTGCTTCAGAATCTCCCTTGAGTAGATTATATCCTAGGATCATCACGATCACAAAAACGTGCAAACCAAGAACGACGAGAAAGATCGTCGAGAGCTTGGAATTGCCTGTCTTAGCTTTGTTTTCTTCTGTCATTGTATTTCTCCTGTAATGGCAATGTTTTGAGTCAATCGGTGGACAGCTTGCCTGAACTGGTTCCCCCGATCTTGAAAATTCTGAAACATGTCAAAACTCGAACATCCTGGCGAAATACAATGACAGAAGAAAACAAAGCTAAGACAGGCAATTCCAAGCTCTCGACGATCTTTCTCGTCGTTCTTGGTTTG
>JBCBYL010000171.1:0-3867 GCA_039815855.1 Verrucomicrobiota bacterium | reverse complement strand
GACTGGTTTGAAGCGACTTCACGTAAAGAACCCAGACGTATCCAGCATCTGCAAAAGTCTTTTTCGTAAATTCAGATGCTGGATACGATGTTGGTAAGGTTCGAGTAGTTCCTTATGGCTGTCCTGAACCTATATCCGAAGAGACCGCCACTGTGGGGGGAAGCAATGAAAGCGAGCCTCTTCGTCTACTCTGGGCGGGAACATTCAGTATTCGCAAGGGGGCTCATCTGCTGTTGAAAGCTTGGCAGGATTGGGAACCGGGCAGCCGTGTGCAGTTAGATGTTTTTGGCAGTAACCAATTACCGGATGGTTTGCTTAAATCCCTTCCGGAGGAAATCCGGTTTCATGCTCCGGTAGCCCGGAAAGATATCATGTGCGTTATGGAAAGTTCCGACCTTCTCGTTTTTCCCACGTTGTATGACGGCTTCGGGATGGTTGTTACCGAGGCGCTGAGCCGTGGATTACCTGTTCTTACGACACCTTGTGCGGGTGCTTGTTCTTTCATTCGCCATCGGGAAAACGGTCTTATCATTCAGGAAGATTCCGAAACTGAGCTGGCAGAGGCACTCAAGTGGTGCCTGAATAATAAAAAGCTCTGTAAACAAATGCGTCCCCTTGCCGTTCGCTCTGCTCAGGACTGGCAATGGCCTGATTACCGCAAGGCCTTAATCAAGGCCATCGATTAAATGTCTAAACGAAAAACAAAAATCTGCCTGATTACCCCAGGGCATTTGTCATCGACTCCTCGGCTTATTCGGGAAGCGAACGCGTTATCGGAGGCAGGCCATGAGGTGGTTGTCATCGCCGGATCTTACCACCCGCCATCTATTGAGCTGGATCGATCTCTGCTCCGGAGCGCGAGATGGCAGTATGTGGGGGTGAGCATCTCGCAGTTGAATCGCATCAGTCTCAGGTTCTTGGCCTGGGGGAACCGACTTTTCTCTCGAAATAATCTGGAAGCAGCCTTTCTGGGGGCTTTCCCGTTCTCAGCTCTGCTATTGAGTAAGGTCCTTGATGTAGCTGCCGAGACAGATCTTTTTCTAGGACATACGATGCCGGGCCTATATGTGGCGAAAGAAGCGGCCCGGTTGTCCAGAGCGAAAGCAGGATTTGATATTGAAGATTATCATCCGGAAGAAGAAGTGGAGATTGCTCAAAATCGGAGTCGCAAACGGGTTGCCTACCGGGCGATGAAAAAATGGCTTCCCCTGTGTCGGCATTTGACAGCAGCATCTCCGCTTATAGCCGAGAAATGTCGACAAGAGTTTGGAATTAGGGCTGTAACCATTTTAAACACGTATCCGCTTGAGGACGCCCCCGTAAATCCAGTTGGTCCCCGTGGTGAGGTTCAGTTTTATTGGTTTTCGCAGACGATTGGCCCAGGACGGGGACTGGAAGATTTTATTTTCATGATGTCTGCTATGGAAACCCCTTCAGAGCTAATTCTGAGAGGAATGATTAGTAATACCTACCTTCAACATCTCAGAAAAATCACGAAACCTTGGGCCAAACATCGGCTGAGGGTACTGGATCCATGCCCCCCAGAGAAAATTGTGAGCGCCTGCGCCGGGCACACCTTTGGGCTTTGTCTGGAGAACGACTATCCCATGAATCGAGATCTGTGTTTACCGAATAAAATCTTTGCTTACCTTTTAGCAGGAACACCAGTCATTCTTTCTCCTACCACTGCTCACCGTAAGCTAGCTCTAGAACTGGGTAGTGCTGCAGTTGTTTTAGATCAAAAATTGAGCCTAAATGAGAAAGCTAAACAAATTGATGAAATTCTAAGTAATACCCATTACAAAGAAAATGCTTCTTCGACAGCATTGAGACTCGGCAGATCGGTCTACAATTGGGACACTGAGAAGATAAAATTAATGATGAATACTCTTAAATCTTAGTCTCATTCTTTTCAAAATGAAAACACTAGTCGCCATGATTTCTGTTGGCCCAAGAAAACGGATCAATACCGTTTCTATCCCCAGGGCGACTCGGTGGGCATATCGAAATGGCTATGACTTTTCGCTGATTCGCGAGCCACTTCAATCAGAACATCAGCCTCCCCATTATGGGAAATTATATGTCCCGGAAGCATTTCCAGATTACGACCGATACTGCATTATTGATGATGATCTGCTGATTGCCAGTGCTGCCCCAGAACTCCCGCTGACCCCTGAAGACCACTTGGCTCTAGCGCCCGATGCGGAACAACGGCATACCCGTAACCCTAAAGTCAAATGGACGGGCAACACTGGATTTATCGTAGCGAGAAAAGGAGCAATTGATCTGATGCTTAAGGCGCAGTCTGCCCCCGAAGATCCGACCGTCTGGGGTTATGCCGATCAAGGGGTATTAAATTCTGTTGCTTGGAGTGAAGACCGTGTCACGGCTCTTGATAAACGTTGGAACTACGCTCCAGTTTTGGAATACTTCCTTCAGGGTGAAGGTTGGGATTCGTGGAGAGACTCTCGAAGATACCGTTTCTCTTTCTATTTCAAGGCGGCCCTCCGGTCTAGTGAGCCTGTGCTTCAATCGATGCGGGATTGTTGGGGGTTGCACATGATCCGGGCTACCTATCCTCGTTTCTTCAACTGGGTCTTAAACTAAGTGATCACGATGAAGAATTGGCTTAAGAAATGGATTTTCGGTTCCCGAAAGCCGCGCCGGGTTTGGACGGGGCCTATGGCTGGGCTTTGCTATGAACTGGACCCAGCATGGCAAACTCTATTTATCGTTGGATTGTATGAGTGCGAAACTTATCCATGGTTGAATCGGTTTCAGAGAGAGAGTAGGACGTTTATCGATCTGGGTAGCGGTGACGGGGAATTGGTTGTCTGGGCGCTGAAGAAAGAAGAGGCTGAACTTGCCATTGCTGTAGAAATTAATCCCGCGCGCAATCAAACCTTAAATCGAAACCTGGCACTCAATGGCATCGCAGCCGGATCTCATCTACGTGTCATCGAGCAGCCGATTGAGGTAGAAGGAGCCGCTGACGCATTGACTCTGGAGAAATTGAGCAAGGATTGCGGCGATCCTATCTTTCTTAAAATCGACATTGATGGCCCGGAATATGATCTTCTTTCAGGATCACCCACTTTTCTGAAAAAACATGATGTTAAACTGCTGATTGAAACTCATGCTTTAGATACGGAACGAAAGCTGGAGACTTTTTTACAACAATTAGGCTACCGGACCCAAGTGATTCGACCCGCATGGTGGCGTATGGTGATTCCCGAAAAACGTGATCTTGATCACAATCAGTGGATGGTCGCCTGGCGGAAATAGCCTTTAACTAATCTTAGCCTAACGTCATGATATGAAAGACACCCCAGTATGAAGCATTCATGGAAATATTACGCAGGTAGTCAAGCTAGACATATCTTCTTGAAGGCCAGTCTGATCGGGATTCCTCTTCCGAGGAATATCGATCACAAGGTAGACCTCAGACGATATAGCGAACAGTGCATCGATATCATTCTCGATGCTGGAGCGAATCGTGGTAACACCGTATTGAGCTACCGAAGTTATTTTAAGCCTCAAGTGATTTATGCATTTGAGCCAGTAGTAAATTCATTCAATGAATTAAAACTCAACTGTCAGGGTTTTCCTGATGTTCGTCTTTTCCAGATGGGTTTAGGAGACTGTTGTGAAAAACGTGAGATCAACCTTTCCACTAATCCAGAAGGACACTCCTTAGTGAGGCAAGAAAACCCGGAAGGAAAAATGGAGTCTGTGAGGCTGACAACCGTTGACCACTTTGTAGGTCAGGAACAGATTAACCGTATTGACCTGCTTAAAATGGATGTAGAGGGATTTGAAATGCAGCTCCTTCATGGAGCAAGGGAAAGCTTCGAGTCAGGAAAAATT
>JBCBYL010000048.1:0-17016 GCA_039815855.1 Verrucomicrobiota bacterium | reverse complement strand
TGCGACATCTCTGGTAAGAAAGCAATCAGTTGTGACCCAAAACGACTCTGATGAATTCTTGCCGGATCTGAAATCAGTGCAATAAATGGAAAAATGGATGTGACACCAAGCACTTGAACTATCCCATTTAGCAAAACAAAGAAGAGTGCGATGGCTAGTTTTAATCTACCATAGATACTCACCATGCGGTAAATCCGCATGGTGAAATCAGTAATCTGTTGAACTTTAGAAATCAATGAGTGACCATAGCCTTGGTTCAGATCTTTGTCAGTTCATCTGACATGAGTGAATAGAATTCACGCGTTCTACAGCATTGAAGAGGCCCCTACTTCGTTTATTCGATGCCTGAGCAGCTAATTGGTGAGCTTTTTCAGGCCACTCAATTATCTGGCTTAGCGTCATGCGATATGCGGAAGCGAGTGTAAACAGTCGATCTCCTTCTGGGGTCCCAATGTATTCTCCAACCTGAAGTTCTTTCATATTCCGTATAACTGTTTCAAGGCCCTACTTTCTTCTAAACCCCTCGGACTATTCGTATCTTTTTTCATTCCGATCAGCGTTCCAAGGGTGACGACTTTCAACTCCAAGCCATCATCAATTTCATGCGGCACTGCTTGGGCATACTTTTTTAGAAAGTCGAACGGTTCCTCATCGTTTAATGCCCGAGTAACCGCTATAACCCCTTCTGTATCCACTGGTAAACTTTAGATCTCATAAATTTAAATGGCTAGCTTCCTGTTTGGCTAATCTTATGCTACAGACGGATAAACAAGATGGATCTTTCTAACTACGACAATAGAAATTTCGACCGTGGAGCTCCTTTATGGAAGGAGGCACTTTGGCGAATGACTCAGGGGTTTTTCTTTCAGGCGATGTGGCCGGTGCCAAATGGCTGGAGAGTGAACCTGCTGAGGCTATTCGGGGCTAAGCTGGGTAAGGGAGTCGTCATTCGGGCCGGGGTGAATATTTCCTTTCCCTGGCGATTAAGAACCGGTGATCATGTCTGGTTCGGCGAAGAAGTGATGATCCTTAGCCTGGCACCTGTGACCATCGGGTCGAACGTCTGCCTATCTCAACGCTGTTTTCTCTGCACGGGCAGCCATGATCCTCACTCGAAAGCCTTCGAGCTGGTGACGAAGGAGATCACGATTTCTGATCAGAGCTGGATTGGTGCACAGGCTTGGATTGGACCCGGCGTCCGTATCGATGAGTGCTCTGTGATCGCGGCTGGATCCATTGTAAATCGTAATGTGCCACCCGGTCGCCTTTATGCAGGAAATCCGGCCATTGATAAGGGGCCGAGCCGCACAGATCTTTGAATGAAGTTCATCTTCATTAATCATTACATTCCACCAGACGATTCACCTACGGCCGGTCTTATCGCGGATGTAGGGATTGAGTTGGTATCCAGTGGACATGAGGTTCATAACCTAGGTCGACCAGGTGGTTATCAGTCAGGCCTGACCGGGATCAAGCGATGGACGGGTGATGTCACTCACTTGCTACGTTTACTTTTTCAGCTCCTATCCGCGCTTCCGGCGGACAGAGTCATCGCCCTCTCTTCCCCCCCGGGACTGCATGTCATGGTGGCCGTAGCCTGCGCCTTGAAACGCACCCCCTTTGTTCTTTGGCTTATGGATATCTATCCGGATCTGGCTTTCGTTGAGGGTCTGATCCCAAATAAGACAGCCCAGAGAATCATTCATTTTCTCTTCAACCGGGCGACTCAACGTGCAGAACAAGTCATCGTCCTCGATGAGGATATGAGAAAAACAGTCGCAACAATTTATTCGGGACCAGTTGAGATTCAGGCTCCCTGGCCCAAGCCCTTCCAGGTCATTCCTAATCCCCCTGAGCTTAAGCAAAAAGACTATTGGCTCTACTCCGGAAACCTGGGGAGGGCGCATCTCTGGAAACCATTGCTTGAGGCGCAAAAGCTCATTGAAGATTCCGGGAGTCCTCTACATTTAGTGATTCAAGGTGGCGGTTTCGGCTGGCGACAGGCCAGAGCAGAAGCCGCCCGGCTCCAATTAAAACAAGTTCATTTCCGGGACTACTGTCCTGTGGAAGAGCTTCCTTTCCATCTCCTGCAAGCCCGGGCTCTGGTCGCGTCTCTCAAACCCGAAATGACGGGTCTGCTCTGGCCCAGCAAACTCTCATTGATGCTGGAAAGTCACGTGCCGGTTGCATGGATTGGGAAGAAGACAGGATCGATTGCAGAAGTAATTCTGAAACATGAGCAGAATCAATGCTTTCTCCCTGACGAAATGACAACTCTCTCTCAGTGGATAACCGGTCGTCCCCAGAGGCCCCCGGAAAATGTGACAACCCATATCTCAGAGTTTTCGAATAGGGTGCAATCTGCTAGAAAGGTTGCTATCAATAGGATGACATCGATCTTATTAAATTCCCATGATTGACGCTCTTATCGCCTTCTTCATTTGCTTTCTGCTGTCACTGGCAGGAACGATTACGGTCCTTTTATTATGTCGGCGGACAGGAGTCGGGCTCGACGTCCCAGACGCAGTCCGCAAACTCCATCTTGATACCGTTCCCCGGATCGGCGGACTTTCCATTTTTCTGGCTTACAGCGTCCTCTTTAGCTATGCGCTCATCATTGGAAAATTGAATTCACCCAATTTCCTTTACGTATATCTCGGCAGTTGCCTGATTTTTATTCTTGGTTTTTTTGATGACCTCAAACCTCTCGGGGCAAGGGTAAAGCTCATTGGACAGATCTTGATCGCCAGCGTGGTTTACTTTTTAGGATTTGCGATCACGTCTTTCAGTTATCCAATGGGAGGGTTCAGTGCGGAATTAGGCATACTCGGCTATTTTGTGACCGTTTTCTGGCTTATCTCCGTTCCGAATATCATCAACCTGATTGACGGGGTAGATGGTCTGGCCGCTGGCTTGGGAATTTTCCTCTACCTCACCTTGGGATTTGTCTCCTGGCAGTCGGGCCAGGTTGAAATCACTTTCCTGTCGTTCGGCATTGCTGGAGCACTTCTTGGCTTTCTTTGCTTTAATTTCCCCCCAGCCCGGATTTTTCTCGGAGATGGAGGAGCCTATTTTGTGGGTTTCGGCGTGGCTTCACTCTCCATGCAAAGTGCCAATAAGGGATCTATTCTCGCGGTGCTTCTCGTCACGGTCATTGCTTTAGGACTACCAATTATGGATGCCGCTTTAGCACTGGTTCGAAGAGCGGTCAGAGGTTTTCCTCTCTTTCGAGCAGATGCCGAACATATACATCATCGCCTTCAAGGCCTTGGCCTGTCTAATCGCCGTGTGGTCATCACTCTCTACTTGCTGACCGCTTTCTTCAGTTTGATCGGGTTGAGTGTCTTTTGGTCTCAAGGACGCTCATTACCGATTGCGATTGGCGTTTTGTTCATCGTCGGTGTGATCGCGATCCGATATCTAGGCTACATCTGGAAATGGAGTGATATTACCAATCAACTGAGGAGGAGTTTTAATAAACGTAAGGATGTTGAGTATACGCTATTACACGCGAAGTTACTTGAACTCGAGTTGGAACGCACTCCGGACTGGGATGATTTTGCTCAAACCTTGTCCTACACCCTGAAACGGTGCGGACTCAAACCATCTGACAGCACATCATTGACGAGCACCCATACTTTAACTCTTCCTCTCACCAATGAATATGATTGGCCTCTGGACATCATGGAGCCTGATGATCATGAAGCCCACTGGATGCGCATGGCTCAATGCTTTGTCCCGGCACGAAAAGCCGCATTCGATAAATGGCCTAAAGAAGTGGCGGATTTAAAGCGGGTGACGACGGACGATTCATGAAGGGTCGGGCTCTTGCCATCGCTACTGGCATCTTTATCTGTTTACCAATGTGGCTGTCTTATTCGGGTCCACTCCTTTCTTTACTGCCGATCTCATTGACCTGCGCTCTCTTTCTAATACTTCGTCGTAACACCCTTCAGATCAGACCGATTGAGCTTGGGCTCAGTCTTACTCTCATACTCTGGTCTCTGGTGAGTAGCCTCTGGCCAAATACCTTGCTTTTCCCGGCTGCCTGGAAAGAACTCATCCCTGATCGGTTCATCGAGTACTTTCCTATGACACGAAGTCCACTACCCATCGAAAGCTTACTCTCGATTAGCATTCTTCTGGTCGGAATCATCGTCTACCTGTCTCTGCGCTCTTTCAATCGGCAGCGCTCCTTTCGGTATGTAGCTCTCTGCACGCTGGTGATCTCTCTCGCTTTGACCGGAGGATTATCTCTCCTGAATCATTTCGACCCGGACAGCTTCTCGGTCTGGGGAACAAAGGAAAACATCGGTCCCTTTCCAAACCGAAATCAATTTGCCTTCGTCCTGGCCCTGGGAATGACATTATCTCTAGGACTGTTTTTTAGGGATCGTTCCAAATACCGCTTCAGGTCACTTCTCTGGGCCAGTCTTACTGCCCTCTTTGTCATTGTCATTCTCAATAATGGGTCACGTGCAGGTTTACTTCTGATACTGACTGGTGCCATGTCAATGACGCTGGGATGGTTTCTTCTCCTCAAAAAAACATTCTCCATTGGCCCTGCTCTATCAATTGGAATTCTCGCTCTGGCGACCGTTCTCCTCATTGGTGGTCTTTCTTTAGATCGACTCTTACAAAACTGGAATTCACCTGAGGTTGATGGTCAAGGACGCGCGGAAATTCATGCTGATGCTTGGAACATGGTTCAAGCTCACCCGATCTTAGGAGTCGGTGCCGGGCAATTTGAAGCGGTCTTCCCGCTCTATCGAAATACGTTCACCGCAAACAAGCAAGTCGTTCATCCAGAAAGTGATTGGCTATGGCTTAGCAGTGAATCCGGGATTTTGCCGATTCTCCTTCTCCTGGTTTGGGGGTTCTATTTTATCAAAGAGAGCAAGGAACTCCCCCATTACCGTGACTCTTATCTCCGGCTTGCTTGCTTGAGCATTCTCTTCCTCATACTCGTTCACGGATGCATCGATGTATCTGCACATCGGCCGGGATCCATCTTTCCTGCACTCCTGGCCTTAGCCTTAGCTCCCAAAATAAGAAAGTCTGGGAAGACTCATGCCCGTTCAAATCTGGCTCTAGGGTTTATTGTCCTGATCGTCTGTTTCTGTTGGCTATTTTCTGGCTTCAAAGATCTGGAGGATTCCCGTCTGAATGTCAGTTCTGAATTAGCCAAAACAACTACTCCTCCGATAGACAAACTGGAAATCGTGCAACGTGCGTTGCAACAGAATCCGATGTCTGCAGAGCTGTACTACTTCCATGGATTGGCTGCTGAGGGCTCAGGGGCTCCGCAATCAATCGTTGATGATTCATTCAACTTGGCTGGATTACTCCATCCTTATCACCCTGAGGTCCATCGACTGATCGGCAATGCATACGCTGTATCTGATCCTGAAAAAGCGGTTCATTGGTGGAGCGCTTGTTTGAGCCGATCTCGTGACTTAAAGGCGCTCGAGGCGCTCACTCTAGTCGAAGAAAATCCCAGTCCAGATACCCGGGCTTTCCTTTTTCGAATGATCCCAGAGCACCCTGAATTGATACTGCCGCTCCTCCAGACTTCAAACCTGATTGAATTAGCCCAGTGGAAGAACTTGATTCTGAGTCAAGAACCACCCAGCCAAAAGAATCTGCAACTTTCCATCCTACAGGCTTGGGAACGAATTACCGGCGCCAGCGGCCTTCTCAATGATGTAAAGGACTATCCAGAGTGGGCCCAACACGCACAATTAGCCCAGGCCCGATTTTTCGGTAACCAAGGCAGGTATGAGGAGGCGGCGACTCTTCTTTCGACTCAACTTGATCTAGAATCATATGTCCCACCGGAAGTCACTCCTGAGCAATATCAGCAAGCATTGCGTAAGTTAACTCAACAAAAAGAGGATGTTCTCGCCCTGCTTCATGCAGGGATCTTTGAATACCAGAAAGCGGAGCATCACTTTGCATTAGGAAGATTTACCCTGCTCATTAACAAAGAGTCTGACTTACCCACATATACGTACCGCTTAGCTGCTGAAAGCGCCTTAAAAACCAAAGACTGGGAACTGGCTTATCGTTACCTTAATGCGTTTGATCGGTCGACCCGCCGCTAGTGGGAGAACAAAGAGAAATACATTCGATATGAGCTGTTCTGGGAAACATATCAATGGGCTGAACCCATTCTACTTTCCAATCCTGCGATAGCCTGGAAAGGTCTCGTGCGAGGGTAGCCGGGTTACACGAGACATAGACGAATTTGCCCTGCTTGATATGAGCGAGCGATTCAGTCACTTCTTTTGCCAGGCCATCACGTGGTGGATCCATCAGGACGGCATCAATGTGTTGACCATACAACCGAACCAGTCTTGGAATTTCTTCTTCACATGGACCATGAATCAACTCAAATCCGGATGGTATTTCTTTCTGCCCTGCCGCAACAGCCCTGCCGTCGGACTCCACGCTTAGTATTTTTTCATATCGCGCTGCCAGCTTCTTTGTCAACCAGCCTACTCCTCCATAACCCTCCAGGAGCGTCTCTCCATTTGAAGGAAGAGCCTGATGAACCAATGTTCGAAACTGATCGAGCAACAGGGTGTTGGCCTGAAAGAACCCTGTTCCTTCCACCTCTTCCGACCTCAGAGTGACTCGGCGGTCCTGGCCAAAATTCAAGCCCGGCTCTGACAGTTGCTGATTAATCACATCGTTTGCTATTTTACATTCCTTAATCGGGATAAACGTGTTGGAGTCGACTCCACGGAAGCCTATCTTTCGATTCAGGCGATGAACGGTAATCCGGTTTCGATACCCATAGGGTAGGGGCGAAGCAATCATGGGCTTCACCTTAACGTTATCTAGCTTGCCTATTCGCCGGAGACTATCTTGCACCTGCTGCTGTTTCGCTGCGAGCTCTGCCTGATAATTCAAGTGTTGATACTGACATCCCCCACATCGACCATAATAGTTGCACTGAGGTTCTTCCCGATCCGGGCCTGGTGCAATGACCTCGACCACTTTCCCTCGGCAAAACTTCTTTTTCGATTCGATGATTTCGACGAGGACTTGGTCACCTGCCGCAACAAAAGGAATAAAGACCACGCGACCATCGGGATGCCTTGCAATTCCATCGCCGCCAAGTGCCAGGGATTCAATGCTTAGTCTGATATGCTCCTGAGTAGACACAAAAAAGCCCCACGAATGTGGGGCTAAAAAGAAAAGAGTTCCTTAATACCAGTTATCTAAGAGATCTGCTGGTGGATACGGTTCAACAACACCAGTCTCATATGCTGGTGACTTTAATGATCCAGTTGGAAAAGGTGAAGTTACAACCTCAGCGACTCCAACAAAAATATCCATGATCATACGGCTTGTTCCCTGAACAAATCCCTTTGTCGTTCCGACCGTAGGACCATACTCTTGGGTCAAGACGTAAGGAGAATCAAAGAGGTGAGCTGGTGATAGGACGATGTTGGCAATACCACGTCCCATCTTGTCATAAAAGTTATCCCGCTCTGGCATTTTCAGATCTGCTTGGGCGATCGAGGTCAGGAGCAATAGAACAAGACATAATGCTTTCGATTTCATAAACGTAATTTTTACTTTTATTACAGTAAAAGGCAAGCTTTCTCTACTCCATGAGATTTCGTTCCTTTGAATAATTGATCAACCCTTGAACAACTATTTCCGAAAACTCTCTAAAAATACTACGATGCTCAGTTCCTCGAATTGTTTTCGTTCCCTCATAATCTCCTGCTTGCAGGCGGTAATAAGTTTCATAGTCATTCATATATGGACCTTCTACAAAAATGACGGGACCCGAAAAAAGGCGGTTGGCCAGAAGATTCCGTGACCACAGGTATGGCTCTCCCTCGATGGCATGGGAGTAGCCGGAACCGGCATAATTTTCAGGCGGCCAACTCCACTTTTCTTTCATCTGGCTAGCGATAGCGCTACCCACTTGAATCTCAGTGGGGCGATCATATTGAAGCACTTTGTTAAAAAGATGATAGCGGTGTTCTTCTTTTTCTAATTCCTCTGGCATGTAGGATCCATGGACAAAGATCACGACTTTGTTCACTCTGAATAATCGGACTCGCCCTCTCCAGGGAGCTGCATTGTAGTGGAGACAAAGCGTCACGTCTGGTTGGAGTTCCGCAATCCTCTCCGCCCTGGCCCTAATCTCCATCCGGCGATAAAATAAAAATTCCTTGCGCCAGTTAAGGTATTTTAAAAAGCTAGAGCCTGTGGTTCGAAACAAGTTAGGCCTGGTCTCAAACATGAATTGAATAGCACTCATCTCAAGGTCATCGGGCCTCCAACTGGTTGCTGGCTGGCTCTGACGTGCAGTCCAAACCACTTCTGCACCCAGATCCTCAAGTTGAGGAGCAATTAACTCCATCGTCATACGAGTTAAGTCTCCTTCCTTTACGGGCTCAGACCGTCCAATCCGAAAATACCTTTCCTCAAGGTTAGCCCAATCACCGCCGATGTGGCCCGGGTCCAGACAGATACGCATCCCCTTCAATGGCCTGTCACGGGATATTCCTCGCAGGTCCCGGAGCCATGCTTGATCAAACTGCTCAGCAGGAGGCGGATCCTGTTGCCTAAATGTAAGCGTCCATGAAGGCTTTCGCTCTTCCTCATCCTCTGGCTGGCTCCAAACCGTAACTGAATCATTTCCATCAAACTCCAGATAATCATAAACGGTATCATCCGGACAAAACTCACTCACTCGCTTTTCAAATTCTGACCGCGTGATCATGCCCTGAAACGAATCAAGTAATCGCCATTCCACTCTTTCGTCCACAGAGACCAAGCCGCTGGCTGCATCTGAAAGTGGCACGCACCGCAGCAAGAGAAAGACGAAGAGCAGGAAAGTCCTCATAGTACCGTTTTTCCGATCAGATAACAGCCCGTCATGAAAATAATGAGATAGATGATGAGAGTAAAACGGCTCGCTGATAATCGTTTGTTCAAATGAAACCCTGCCAGAGCCCCTATCGGCACCCACGGAGAAAGAAGCAATGATAGAAACAACGTCTCTGAATCGATCACCGATAAAGAAACATAACCCGGCACCTTAATCAAGTTGAGTATGGTAAAGGCCAGAACCGTCGTGCCGACAAATAGTTTTGGTGAAAGTTTCATCGGGATTAAATACATGCTAAAAATCGGGCCCGCAGCATGGGCCAGAGTAGATGAAAGCCCCATCGTTAAGCCGATAAGTAAAGCATGAAACCAATTGTGCGCTTTCACTGGATTTACCTTCTTAGAACCTCGCCACCAAAACAGCCCACAAAAGCTGATACAGATCGTTCCGAGTAGAAGGTACATCCACTTTTCGGGGACCGATCCGATAAAACAACTACCAGCAATCACGCCGACGACACAGCCTGGCATAATTCTTAAAATGGGAGACCAGGCCCAACCGCCGCGATATAAATACAGTGAGACGAAATCAGTTAGAATCAATAAAGGGAGTAAGGCCCCGATTGCTGTCGCTGGGTCTAAGACAAGGGCCAGTGAAGGTGTGGCCAGGATTCCGGCGCCTCCACCAAATCCAGCTTTCGATGCGCCAACTAGAAAAATAGCCAACGCCGCAAATGCGTATGCCTCAAGACTCACTATAGACCAGTGCTCTTTGAGTCGAGACTGAGGATGAGATCAATTCGACGGTTACGAGCACGACCTTCTTCTGTTTCATTTGAATCAATAGGATCCGCTTCGCCCCGCCCGACGACCTTCATCTTTTTCTTCGCCGTCCATCCACTTTCTTCAATCAGTAACGCTGCCGCTGATGCCCGTGATGAAGATAAATCCCAATTACTGGAAAATTGATCAAGAAGGGCATCCCCTATAGGTATATTATCGGTGTGACCTTCGATGGTAAGCTGCAAGTCATTGAATTCGTTCTGTAGCACCTCTGCAATTTCAGTCAGGATACGTTTCCCTTCAGCGGCAATCACGGCCTGCGCAGGAGAAAAAAGACTTTCATTCGGGAGGCGAATCACCAGTTCATCTCCCCTGACAAAGATAGCAGACTCATCCACAGCGGATAATTCACTTAGACGCGTCCTGACACGTTGGACCTGTTCTGCTCTCTCCTGAATTCCTAACAATCGGTTCATGCGCTCTTTTTCAAGCTTCAGACGTTCTTTCTGGGCGATCTCGAGCTCTTCCTTACTCATCTCTAAGGCATTCATTTGATCATTCAATTGCAGTTCGATCTGGGAGAGACGCCCTTTCAATGTCGATAGCTCTTCACGGAGCAACCGATTGTCTTCGATGAGTGGCCCAATCTTGGAACGGCTGTCCGCACTCTGCGTGTAAGTGTACAGAGCGATCGTCAAAAGCAGCGCGGCCAGAATAAGCACGCCCACTGGAAGCCTCCAGTGAGGTGATCTTTTTACCGAATTTGCAGGCATCTCCTATTTGTACTGCCTTATTTCGGGTAATCCACCAAAATAGTTTCAAAGTGAAGAACCTTAACTTCCTCATTCTATTCTTATTGGCAGTAAACCATTGCCGTTGTTTTAGTGCTTCGCTGGACTATCTTCTTCCACCTCACATGACGACTCCTGAAATCGAAAACTCAACAACCGCCGGAGTTTTACCCTCAGAGTTCACGATGATATTTTGGAATTTGCAGTGGTTCCCAGGGCGCGAATCAACGCCTGCCTCCTCTGAGAAAGAACGAAAGCATATCGAAACGGTTCGTGATTATCTCAAGCAATTCAACCCTGATCTCGTTTTTGCCTCGGAGATCAGAAACCTGAAGGAGTGGAAGAGGCTTGATCTCGGCTATGATCACCTGGCATGCACAAATATCCCACGCACCGAAAAAGAGAATCGTCACTTATCTCAGCAGGGAATTGCTCTGACGGCTCGCTTCCCCTGGGTGACTAGCTGGGTGATCGATTTTTCACAATTACCTGATACACCTGACCGGCCTTCGCGCGGAATTCTTGCTGCCGAATTCAAGCTTCAGGACGGGAAAAGCTTATTCTGCTATGCCTTCCATCTTAAAAGTAACCGCGGCGGCTTAGAACAGAGCCATTTGAAGCGCGAGCGAGCGATTGACTATCTCATAGCGGATTGGAAAAACAAAGGGATCAACCCCGAGAAAGATTCGATTGTGGTTCTAGGTGATGCAAATACCTCACTGACTCACCCTCTGTTTCGAGAGGAAAAGACCCTGCGCAAACTGGTAGATTTAGGTTTCCTTCATCAGGCCAGCCATGCAGAAAAACCGATTGATACTTATTTTCCTGACAGTGGAGACTCTGCTGATATCGACTATATCCTCATCTCCCCCGCGCTACAAAAAATCGCTCAGATCGAAATGAAGGTCCTACCTTCTCGCCTCGCTTGTAGCGACCACGCTCCGCTCTGGCTACGTATTCATTGGAAATAGCATTATTAGTCCATGCATAGCTTAGTCTTCCTATCCTACGTCTTTTTGCTAAATTTTTAGTCTATGAACTCTTCTGCTAAGCAGAAATACTGGAGGTATCCTGTCGTCGATCTTCCCGACCGGCAATGGCCCAGCCGTATCCTTACCCAAGCGCCGGTCTGGTGCAGCGTCGACCTGAGAGATGGCAATCAAGCTCTGGCGGTGCCCATGAATATCGAACAGAAACTGGAAATGTTCGAGATGCTGGTTGGTGTCGGCCTAAAAGAGATCGAGGTGGGGTTCCCCTCCGCATCACAGATCGAATTTGATTTTTTACGTCGCCTCATCGATGAGGACCTCATCCCTGATGATGTCAGGGTTCAGGTATTGGTTCAGGCGAAAGAACCTCTGATCGATAAAACCGTTCAGTCTTTAAAAGGCTGCCGTCAATGCATCATCCACCTTTATAATTCCACTAACCCAGCTCAGAGAGAAATCGTCTTTGGGAAATCGAAAGAGGAGATCTTGCAGATCGCAGTGACTGGGACTCAATGGGTCAAAGAGCGTCTTTCCCTCCTGAAGGGCACAGAGGTGACTTTTCAGTATTCTCCGGAGAGCTTTTCTCTCACCGAGCCTGAATTTGCTTTAGAGGTCTGCGAAGCGGTTAAGGAGGTCTGGAGCCCCAATCCAGAGAAGCCTATTATTCTCAACCTTCCAGCAACCGTTGAAGTCGCTACCCCTAACGTCCACGCAGACCAGATCGAGTGGTTTTGCCGTCACCTGAAAAACAGGAGAGACACTATCGTTAGCTTGCATACTCATAATGATCGTGGGACAGGTACGGCCGCGACCGAACTAGGGTTGCTCGCTGGTGCTGACCGCGTTGAAGGAACCCTCTTCGGTAATGGAGAGAGAACCGGCAACCTCGACCTCATTATTGTCGCTTTGAACCTCTACTCTCAGGGCATTGAACCTGGGCTTGATTTCTCTGATTTACCGCGCCTGAGAGAAATTTATGAACGCTGTACGCGGATGCAAGTCCCTGACCGACATCCCTACAGTGGGGATTTGGTCTTTACTGCATTTTCCGGCTCTCATCAGGACGCCATCAACAAGGGATTTAAGCATTACGATCAAAAATCGACTCAGGACCCTAAATGGGATGTCCCCTATTTGCCGATCGACCCTCAGGACATCGGGCGCCGTTACGATGCGATCATCCGCATCAACAGCCAATCAGGAAAAGGCGGGGTCGCTCATGTTCTTGAGCGTGATTATGGCTACGAGCTCCCTAAGAGTATGCATGCTGAAATCGGTCAAGTGATTAACCAAATCGCTGACTCCTCAGGAGCTGAGGTTTCGGGAAACCAGCTTCTAGAAACATTCAAATCTGAATACGTGAATCGCACACACCCATTTTCACTAGGCTCGTTTGTCGCTGATACAGAGGTGAGTGCTCAGGGCGGGCAGGCTGCCCATTGTAGGGCTGAGGTCATCATGCAGAATCAAACCCATGCTATTGAAGGGTATGGGAACGGTCCTATTGATGCCTTTTATCATGCCATTCAGGAATTGCTGGAAAGCACCCCTGCTGAAAACTGCAAATTAGTGCATTATTCTCAACACTCATTTGGAACTGGAGCAAAGGCGATCGCAGTGGCCTACATCCAAATTGAATTTCAAGATGGGAAAAAATGGTTTGGCGTAGGTGAAGACACCAATATAGGCGTCGCTTCAATAAGAGCTTTTGTCAGCGCCCTGAACCGCACACTAGCTTAATAGCCTAACGCTGCCTGCACGGCTGTTACGTCACTGAAATCCTCAAAGAGAAAATCAGGTTCATGGGCGGCTAACTCATCTATACTGTATTTGCCGGTGGCTACGGCTACAGCTTGAGTTCCTGTCTTTTTAGCAACCTCAATGTCATGAGGAGTGTCACCAATGACGTAGACAGCAGAAGGATCGTAGCGGACCCCCAGTTGCTTCTCTGCGCGATCAAGAGCTGCAGGCCCCAGATCATTTCGGAGTTCAGAATCATCGGCAAAAGCGCCAAAAGGGAAATACTCCCAAAGCTGATAGTGAGATAACTTCGACTTCGCACCGGCCTGAAGGTTCCCTGTCAGTAAGGCTTGTTGAATGCCCTCCTGATTTTCCGCCCAATTGAGAAGTTCTAAAATCCCCTCATAGACATAACCGTTTCTGAGGGGCAGTTCTTCTTTGAGTAATGACAGATACGCATCCTGAAAGCGGGCAAGTGATTCATCAGTATCTGGCTTGCCATAATGATTGATCAGAGCTCGGAAAATCCACCGGTCTGTCCGGCCTGCGTAATCAACAGCGTGAACATCCGCTTGATGTCCAAAGACGACCTCAAAGCCTCGGTTCATGGCATATTCACCAGCCCTGCCGGTCCAAACCAAAGTCCCATCAATATCCCATAACAGTAGTTTCTTGGAAACTGCTGTTGGGAGTTCGGAGTTGGGAATTGGGAGATCGTTCATATTTGATTCTTATCTGGTTAAGGATCGGATCAATCCGCTGATTAGTTTTCCGGTTCGGATCGAAGTTTCGCGGATAGGCTGAACATCGATTTCCGGGAGGCCCAGATCTTCTAGAACATAAGTCATCGATCTCACTTCACCACACGAGGCTCGTGCGTAATTCAGAAAATTCAATTTCTCCTGCTTCCCGCTCCGTTCAAATCCTTCTGCGATATTATTCATTACAGAAAGCGCTGCCCTTCTCAATTGCATCTTCAACTCGGGATCTTTTCGAAATACTGATTGATCAGTCAATCGATAGACGAGACCATTAAAGTTTCTTGCCATTTTCCAGGCATCAAGGCCCTCAAAAGAGATCAGCTTTTCCCCTCGATCTCCCATCTCCGATTTCCGATCTCCTGTAGCGGCGCTCCGCGCCGCTACATTCCCATCACCGAATAACCGGAATCAACGTAAAGTGTTTGCCCGGTAATGGCTGCTGCTCCATCCGAGGCAAGAAACAGACCTGTGGCTCCTAATTCGGACAGTTCGACATTTCTACGGAGAGGTGATTTTTCCTCATAGTGTTTAAGCATGGTAGAAAGACCACTGATTCCACGGGCAGCCAGCGTATTCATCGGCCCTGCACTAATCGCATTCACCCTAATTTTATCTGGACCCATATCATATGCGAGATAACGAACACTGGCTTCTAGGGAGGCTTTCGCGACGCCCATCACATTGTATTTGGGAACCACCTTCTCCGCGCCGTAGTATGACATGGCGATAATACTACCACCGTCTGTCATCAGAGGTGCAGCCGCCCGCGATAGGGCCACCAGAGAATAAGCACTGATATCATGCGCAATTTTGAAAGCTTCTCGAGAGGTCTGGAGGAATTCATTTTCCAGGGCTTCTTTCGGTGCAAAGGCAACACTGTGTAATACCAAATCGACTCGGTCCGTCTGCGTTTTTACTTGATCAAAGAAGGACTCGATCTCTTCATCTGAACTGACGTCGCAGGGATAAATGGGCGTATCATCTCCAAACGTGCCTACTAGGTCTTCTACCTTATCTTTCAGGCGCTCACCTTGATAATTAAAAATCAGCTTGGCTCCCGCATCTGCCCACGCTTGGGCAATAGACCAGGCAATACTTCTTTTATTGGCGACTCCGAAAATAAGAGCGGTCTTCCCGCTTAATGGTTTTTCACTCATAGATTGAAACGATGCCGAACCCGGCAATCGATGTCACGGTTACTTTTTATTTAGAAGCGGCTCTTGATAAGGGACGGAGTTTACTCCGTCCCTTATCAAGAGTGTTTTTTCCCAACAGCTTCGCAGATGGAAAGGCAAGCGACCGAACGGGAATGCTTTACGAGGAAACCCCCAGCACTTTCTTAATCCGGGTATGCAAATCATCCAGTGAGAATGGTTTCGTTAAAACTGCTGAGAAATTTTGCATATCCGGCTGATCGGGTTCCAGCTTCCAATCACATCCTGTCACGAGAATAACGGGACAATCCGAACGGACTTCTTTGATTTGTCTGCTCACGACAGTTCCATCCAGCCAGGGTAAATCCAGATCAGTGATAACCAAATCGTAGGTTTCCGGTTTGTCTTGGAACGCTTTCATTCCCTCCAGGGGGGAACGGAAGGAATGAACTTGAAAACCAAAGGACTTCAATGCTCTCTCCATCATCCGGAGGAAGGCGGCCTCATCATCAATTAAGAGAATGAGAGGATTCGAGGATTTCGTCTTCTGCTTCTCCTCCAGTTGAACTGGGAAATAGAGATTGAATGATGCTCCTTTATGGTAACTCGGGTCAGCAATGACATCACCTCCATGCGCTTTCATCACCTCTCTGACCATGGAAAGCCCTAGGCCGGCACCTTCAGTATCTTTAGTTGTGAAAAATGGCTCAAAGATATGGGGAATCTTCTCTTTGGGGATTCCAGGGCCATTATCAGATATTTTCAGCACAAGGTAATTTCCGGGCTGTAGCCCCTCGACCTGCTTCGCACTTTCCTGCTTGATGATCTCTTTTGAGATTTTTACTTCACCAGAAGCGTCTGATTGCTCAATCGCCTGAATCGAATTGTAAAAAAGATTGATGAGAATTTCCTCTAACTGATTAGGGTCTGCATCGATGATCTGCTGCTCATCTGAACTCGTCGTCCGGTTAAAGAATTCAATCGTGGTCGGGGCCAGGGGGCGGGTAAAGTTAATCGCTCTATCCACGAGCTGAGCGATGTTCACTTTTTCTCGTATTTCTTTCTGATCTGTTTTGGTGAAAGACAATATTCTTTTCACCAGATGTCGAGCATGGCGACAACCGTCGATAATGTCATCCATCAGATCAGAAGAGTCTTGGTCCTTTATATTTGAAGCAAGAATCTCTGCATTCCCCTGGATGCTAGCCGTAATGTTATTGAAATCGTGAGCAATCCCGCTCGTCATCACTCCCAATGCTTCCAAGCGCTGGACTCGACGCAAGCTGTCTTTCATTTTTTGCAAATGCTCAATCAACTCGTGCTCCCTGGTCACATCCTGGAAGATCCCATAAATTCGGACCGGCTTATCATTTACCACATCCACTCGTCCAACCGCATGAACCATAAGACTCCGGCCCTTTGCCGTTGTCAGTGGCAATTTCAGATCAAATCCGGTCTGATCACGCACGGCTCGTTCAATAGCCGTTTTAATCGTATTTCGCGCCTCTGGAGAATAGAACTGGATGGCATCCTCAAGCTTAGGTTGGACATGCGTATCTAATTCATGGATCTCAAATGTCTGTGGGGACCAATAAAGCTGTTCACTCTTGAGGTCCAGTTCCCAAGTCCCTAAACGAACGAGACCTCCAATAAAGCGAAGAAATTCTTCGGTGCCTTGCACCCGATCCTCCAGGGTGTGCAGACCCTGGATATCCTGTAATTGTAAACAGATTACGGACGATTTCTCATCGCTGATTGATTTGGCCGTAATTAAATTCCAAGTCGCTTTTTTCTCCTTGAGTCGCCCACGGAAAAGCTTCAAACAGAGGCTCGCATGATCGATGAGGAGAAAAAAGCGACTTGGAATTTAATTACGGCCAAATCAATCAGCGATGAGAAATCGTCCGTAATCTGTTTACAATTACAGGATATCCAGGGTCTG
>JBCBYL010000241.1:0-1707 GCA_039815855.1 Verrucomicrobiota bacterium | reverse complement strand
ACAAAAAAAACATCGACACCTAAAAAGCCTCCTTGAAATAAGCTTAAGTGACCATGGAATAGAATGACGGGAATGACCGCTAATGCCCTTAGCCCGTCAATTTCTGCGCGCCATTTTAGCTTCGACATAGTCTACCTATTCCTTTTTTTGCATGCCTTTCATGGTGCTTAGTCTGGGCTATACTGAAAAATGGAGAGCTCATCGCTGAAATAATCATTCAGAATCTCAACCGTATCGGGTTTAAGTTTTTCTTTATAGGCTTTGGGGCGCCCATAGCGAATGTGTTTATGAACATCTTCTTTGACTGGTCTCATTGCAGCATGTTCTTTAATCAGCTGATCTCTTAAACGCTCAGGTATTTCTATCTGGGTATGAGCGAGTAGCGCCGAGAGCCACGATTCAAAATTACCGGTCATGTCTTCGTATTTTAGAATGAGTGTCGAGGGGGAAGGCGTAAGTAAATGAAGCCGGTATTCATCGAGAAGACCTTTGATCAGACTTTTCTGATCAAGAACGTAGCTGTCAATATCGGAATGCTGAGCATGTTTTCGCCATTCCAAAAACTGATCCCGTTTTCCCCCTTTCGATCCCGGTTCAGGGTGGCTGTATTTTCTTGAAAAATACTTAGACACTAGAATGTCACGGGGATCTCTGATCACTAGCAAAGCACAGTATTGATCAAAATTCGGAATCGGCGCAGTCATGCGGCCAAATGCTGAATAGATGAACCCTTTGGGGCGAAAGACATGCATGTAAGAAACTTCTTCAGCTTGGGTCCGAAGACTCAAATAAGGGAAATCACTGTTGAAGGCAAGATCGGCAAAATGAACGGATTGATAACCCACAGCTTTACCGCATTGACGAAGGATTTTTTTGATATACTGACTTGCTGATTTATTTAACGTATAATGAATTACGCTCGGCTGATGGGTGCTTAGAGTAATCGGTTTTTTGTTAATGAGGGAATATTCTAATCTGAATTTATAATGCCGCTGATACAGACCGTATAAAGGGGTTGTCCGGGCGATTCTTTTTAAATGATCAATCATTATTTGTTTTGCTTTCGTATAATGAGAGGAGGCGGCGAGTAAAGTCTTCATCGGAAAACTGGTCGTTTGCAACTTCGCAATGGTTATTAGTATTAGAAAGAAAGTCCACCGATTCAAGCATAGCTTGCATCACCTCATGAGCATTTTGTGCCTCGACACCAATACATTGGTTAGCTCCTGAATCTAAGATATCTACGTTTCCCTCAACTTTTGTAAGGATAAGAGGTAAACCGGAAGCCATCGCTTCAATAGAAGACAGGGAGAGTCCTTCGTAGAGTGAACAGAGTGCAAAAACATCCATCATTTGGTAGGCTTCCTCTATTGGGGATAGGCTGTTGATCCAGATGATCTTTCCTCTAGAATCATTAAGAAGAGCCTGACACTGATGTGGTAGAGGGCCAGCTCCGATGTGGAGAAGAACTAGGCTCGAGTTATATTGGGAAGCCTGGACAAACCCCTTATAAAGAGTGGCGACGTCCTTTTGTTTCGACACTCTGGCAACGGTTCCTATTACAACGCTTTCTTCAGGAATCGAGTGTCTTTTCCTAAGCGCTATTTTTTCCTGGTGTTGTATAGGCTTGAATCGTTGGATGTTCGTTCCAGTCGTTAAAAGATTTAGATAGCTATCTGGAATATTTAATTTCAAATTTGCATAGTT
>JBCBYL010000070.1:0-12786 GCA_039815855.1 Verrucomicrobiota bacterium | reverse complement strand
GGGTCCTGACAGTATTTCTCTGGAAGGAGTTCCAGTTTCCGGTCAGGGAGATTGACGATAAAATCTCCAATAAATATCGTTTGGTGCTCTTTACTGAAGAGGCAGATTTCACCTGGCCCTGCTCCGTGAATGGGGATTACTTCCAGTCCGTGAATGCGGGTTTGCTGATCGAGAACGACCTGAGGGGTTATTTTTAAGTCCTTAATCGCACCTACCGTGCAGGCAATAGGGAGATTGAATTCTTTCTGAATTTCAAGGGCCTGACGTTGATGGTTTCCGCTGGTCAGAATGATGAGGGTGAGTTGGCCTTGATCAATGAGTTGTTTCCAGAGTTTCGGGTCTGGTGGCTTGATCGGATCAATGAGGACCGAGTTTCCCAAATGGATAAAGAGATGAGAGTAGCAACGACACTTCACTGACGGGTCGTATTTCCACCAACTCGCTACGGAAGAATTGAGAGACAGGTATCCTTCATCCTTCATGATCAGCGGCGACTAGTTCTTGAGAAATTTCTCGTAAGCGGAATGATCCATTAAAGATTCAACTTCGGCCGGATCGGTGACTTTTAATTTGAAAATCCAGCCTTGCTCATGGGGGCTAGTATTGACGAGGGCAGGATCATTTTCCAACTCATCGTTCGCGGCGCTGATCTCTCCGGCAACCGGGGCATAGATGTCAGAAGCGGCTTTAACGGATTCGACCACAGCGGTGGCCTCCTTTGCCGTAACTGACTTTCCGACTTCAGGACATTCGACAAAGACGATGTCACTGAGTTCGTTCTGAGCGTGGTCGGTGATGCCAATGGTAGCGATGTCACCTTCGAGAGAAACCCATTCATGGGATTCGGTGTAGTAGAATTGGTCGGGGTAACTCATTTAGTCTGACTTTCTATATAATGGTCTGGTCTGAAGGGTGGCTGGGACGTTCCGTCCGCGGATATCAATATCAATGGCTTGGCCGGGCTTGGCAATCTCAGATTTGATCCTGGCCAGTCCGATGCCTTGACCCAGGGTAGGGCTTACTCCACCACTGGTGACGATTCCGACCTCTTCTCCTTTGATAGCGATGCTGTAGCCGGATCTGGGGGGAGCCCCCTTTTGATCCATGGTGAAAGGAATGAGCTTTCTTTCGATGCCAGCAGCTTTCTGATCGCGAAGTCGCTCGCGTCCGATAAATTTTTCAGGTTTATCAAATGAGACGGCAAACCCGACGGCCGATTCGAAGGGACTGAATTTTTGATCCAGATCATTTCCATTGAGAGGAAGGGAGGCTTCGAGGCGTAGGGTATCACGCGCACCTAAGCCAGTGGGGACACAGCCGAGGGTTTTTCCTTTATCAAGAATGAGGTCCCATAATTGAGTAACGAGTTCTGTCGGAACAAGGATTTCAAATCCGTCTTCACCGGTATAGCCACTACGGGCGATGTAGGACTCTGCTCCGTCAAAGATATCCCATTTCATGATCTTCCGGTTCTTGGGGAACTGTTTTTGATCAGGGAATGCGCGCTCGAGAATTTCAAGTGAGAGAGGCCCTTGAAGGGCAAGCGCACCCGTTTGACTGGAGATGTCTTCGAGGACGACGTTGTCAGTGAGTTGTTCCTTGAGCCAGTCGTAATTTTCCTCTCGGCGGGAGGCATTCACGATCATGAGGTAATCTTGCTCAGTAATGCGATAAATGAGCAGGTCATCAATAATGCCGCCCCGATCATTCAGTATTAGAGTGTATTGAGATTCTCCGGGATTAATCTGTCTGACGTCATTGGAGAGAACGGTATTGAGCCAGGATTCAGCGCGGGGGCCGCTGACACGGAATTCTCCCATGTGGCAAATATCAAAGAGACCCGCTTCTTTCCGGACGGCATGGTGCTCTTGAATGATGCCTTCGTATTGAACAGGCATTTCCCACCCAGCAAATGGGGTCATCCGCGCCTTGAGTTTACGGTGGGCAGAATCGAGGGGGCTTAAATGGAGCGATGGCTTTTCGGGCATTAGTCTGTAAAGGGTGCCTCGTTGAAGACCGCTGGTCAAGTCAGAGGCTCGTGCTAACAGCTGGCTCGATCTCAGGATCCTTTGATTGAAGGCTGCTGACCAGCGCTTTTAACCCTTTCTGAATATCATCGATAATCAGATAAAAACAGGGCACGAGAATGAGGTTCAGGGCGGTTGCGAACAGAACCCCAAAGGCGAGACTGATGGCCATGGGTTTGAGGAACTGCGCCTGCAAGCTACGCTCTGACAGCAGAGGCATGAGGCCGATAAAGGTCGTTAATGAGGTCAAGAGAATGGCGCGGAAGCGGGACCTTCCGGCGAGGCGAACAGCTTGCCCGATGGGGATGCCTTTTCTTCGTTGTTGATTGATATAATCAATGAGGACGAGACCATCATTCACCACCACTCCAGCGAGCGCTACAATACCACAGACGGACAGCATCGAGACGTCCATCCCCATGAGGATGTGTCCGCCGATGGCTCCGATGAGGCTGAACGGGATGACCAGCATCAGAATCACAGGCTGAATGTAAGAGCGAAACGGAATGGCCATGAGGGCATACATGATAAAAAATGCGATGATGGCCCCGGAGATCAAACCACCTAAGGTTTCTTCTTGTTCAGCCGCTTCCCCCTCAAACTCATAATTAATGGAAGGATATTTTGCTTTTAGTGCAGGGAGGATGGACTCCGAGAGCTTGGCATTGATGAGGCTGGCATTGGTGATTTGGGTATCGACATCAGCAGAGATAGAGATATTTCGCTTTCGGTCTAAGCGTTTTATTGCGGCATAGCCACGGCCTACGGTGGTCTGGGCCACGGCGTCATAAGGGACTTCTCGGCCATCACTGGTTCTGATTCTTAAGTTACCTAAATCATAGAGTGATCTTCTCTCTTCGAGCGGGTAGCGGACGAGGACTTTAATTTCATCCCGACCTCTTTGGATTTTCTGGGCCTCTTCCCCGTAGAATGCCTGACGGACCTGGCGAGCGAGATCGATTTGATTCAAACCAAGATTTTCGGCAGAGGGAAGGATATCGAGTTTAATTTCCTCTTTACCCTCTCTGAAATTATCACTGATATCAATGACCCCGGCGAAAGAATTTAGGGTTTGTTTAAAATCCTCAGCGGCCTCCTGGAGAGTGGTGAAATTACTGCCGGAAAGCGCAACATTGATCGGATCACCACCTGTCGCGAGAACGGATTTAAAACGCAATTCGACTGCACCGGGAATGGTGCCGACTTTCTCACGCCAACGTTTTTCGACCAATTCACTGCTGATGGCCTCGTTTCTGACATTCGCAGGAGCGAGTTCGATAGTGACTTCACCGAGGTGGGTTTGAGCTTGGCTCAAATTCACATCGAAGGCCTCGGTGTAGGGCTGATCGCCCACGGTAGAAAGCATGTGAACGATACTTTTATCGTAGCCTTCCTCAGCTAATTCACGTTTCACCTCATTAGCGGCGCGCGTCATTCTGCGGATCGCATTCGCAGTAGTTTCAGTGGGTGTACCGAAGGGCATTTCCAGACGGGCGATGACCACATCAGCAGGAACCCGTGGGAAGAAAACAAACTTCACCCAACCGGTGCCCACGCTCGCGACGGTGAGGGCAAAGAGGCAGATAAAGGCAAGCACCGTCAGATAGCGCAATTGGGTTAAGCGGAAGAGAGCAGGTCGGTAAATGGTCTTGATAAAACGATCCAGACCACCGGAAAAGAGGCGGCGGAGCCGGCGCCAGAGGCCTGAAACCCCTTTCAGCGGCTTATCGGTTTTTTCCGTTTTGATATGTGAAAGGTGAGCTGGGAGGACAAATTTCGATTCAATCATCGAGAAGAGAAGGCATGGAATCACCGTCATCGGAATGACTCCCCAGATTCTTCCTGAGACTCCAGGGATATTGAGCATGGGAGAAAAGGCAACGATCGTCGTCAAGACCGCGAAGGTCACGGGAACAGCGACACGTTGAGCCCCGGTAACAGCCGACTGAATGCCGCTTCCATATCGAGTGGACTCGGAGTAAATACTTTCCCCCACCACAATGGCGTCATCCACGACGATTCCGAGGACAAGAATGAGAGCAAAAAGAGAGATCATGTTAATGGATACGCCGACCACACTCATGATGGCAAAGGCACCTAAGAATGAGAGAGGGATACCTAAAGTGACCCAGAATGAGAGATTGAGGCGGAGAAAGAGGGCTAAGGTCAAGAAGACGAGAATGAGTCCGGACACTGCATTCCGAAGTAAAAGTGAGATCCGGTCTTTGAGGACGACGGAGTCATCTTTCCAGATCGACATTTGAATACCATCAGGAAGCAGGTGTCCGTTTTCGTTTACGTATTGATGCGCGAGGTTCGCGATATCGAGCGCACTTTCATCTCCAGCGCGAAAGACATTGACCAAGGCCGCTGGCTGGTTGTCGAAAATACTTTCCAGAGGAGTCTCTTCGAAACCGTCATTGACCGTCGCGATGTCACCGAGGGTTAAGTGGGTGCCGTCCTCGTTGGTGAGCAGGACGATCTCTTCAAACTCAGGGCCTCGATAGGCCTGGGATTGGGTGCGGAGAAGGATTTCTCCGCGTTCTGAGCGGATTGTACCTCCAGGGAGGTCGAGTGAAGATCCGCGAATGGCATCTGCCACTTGATCAAAGGTCAGGTTGTATTCGCGAAGGTCTTTCTCTGAAATTTCGATGGCGATTTCATAGGGACGGACTCCGCCGATGTTGGCCTGACTGATAGAGGGGGTTCCACGAAAAACACTGCGAAGTTGATTAATGAATCCTGCTGGAGCGGGTGAGTAACTCAGCAGATCCTCACGAATTTGTTCAGCGAGTTCTTTGAGCGTAGCCTCATCGGTATCTCCGGTCAGAGCAATGGCGAGAACCTGATTTCGGATAATGATTTCTTCAATGATGGGCTGTTCTGATTCCTCAGGAAATGTATCGAGGGCATCGACGCGGACTTTGACGTCGTCGAGCATGTTGCGGACATCGTAGCCGTTAGCGACTTCCACGGAAACCACACCTGAGCCTTCTGAAGCCGTGGAGGTGATCTCTTTGATTCCCTGAAGGTCTTGAATAGCTTCCTCGATGCGGATGACGATGCCGTCTTCCACTTCTTCCGGTGCTGCTCCGGGGTAGGGGACGGTGATCACGATCACGTCGGTCGCCGTCTCCGGAAAGATCTCAACCTTCATCCGGATGAGGGAGATTAGTCCGACAAAAATAATGGCAAACATGAGGCAGTTCGCTGCGACATGGTTACGGGCAAACCAGGCGACTGCTGAGTTCATGGCTGAGCGGCTTCTACAGTATTGGCTATTTCCAGAGATTCTGTTTCTGGGAGAAGACCAGGGGCAGACTCGACCTGTACTTTCATCCCGTTGACAGGGGTGGTGATGGGGGTCACCGAAATGCGTTCCCCATCTTCCAAGCCGGATTCAATAATGATGCGGTCTCCCATGTCCGCTAAGACAGCTACTTGTCTCAGCTCCAGGGTTTCCTCTGGAGTGATGACATGAACCAGATCATTGGGATAAAGGGCGCGACGCGGGAGTTCGAATGTCGATGCGGCAACTCTGCCGATAATACGCGCATTAACAAAAAGTCCCATGACCAGAGGTGCTTCATGGAATTCCAAGTCATAGGGGCGTTGAACACGGGCAATGAGATAGAAGAGGCGTGTTCTGGAATCGACGGTGGCTTCCATCCGTGAAACTTCAGCTTCCCAGGTCCTTTCCTGGCCGGCGAGATCAGCGGTCAGAATCACCTTCGTTTTAGGCTGAATCGATTTTCCGGCATCCGTGAGTTTCATCAGATCGAGGTGTTGTAATTGCTCACTGGAAAGAGGGAGTCGAACCTCCGCGTAATCGGTTGCAAAAACAGTCCCCAGGTCGGGCGCGAAATTGTTAATAAATTGACCGACGTCACCGATTTTAGTGAGGGTCCGGCCATCATAGGGAGCGCGAATATAAGTCCGGTCCAGGTCGATCTGAGCTTTACCCGCAGCAGCGATGGCTCCATCTAGATTTGCCTGTGCTTGGGCGAGCTGTGGTTTTCTCAGCACCAGGTCAGATGGTTCGCCCTCTCCGATGATCTCCCAGTCGCTTTTTGCCTGCTGGGCTTGAGCGAGTTCAGTGGCTAAATTGGCTTCCGCTCTGGCGACATCTGCCTTTGCGGTTGCGAGTGCAGCTTCATAATCTCGCGGATCGATCCGAAAGAGAACATCTCCTTTTTTGAAAGACGAACCCGGTTCCATACTATCACTGCGCTCGATGAGTCTGCCTGGCACTTCTGCCGCTAAATCTGTTTGAGTACGTGGACTGACCGTCCCCTGAGTTTTGACTTCGAGCACGTGGTCTTTGCTTTCGACCCGAACGACTTCTACGGTCGGGCGGTATTGGGTCACTTCCTTCACTGGAGGTTCAGGTGAGAGCGCAACCATTACGATAATGACGCAGACGGCAATGGCCACAATCCCCAAGGAGATAAGCAGGATTTGCAGCGGACTGAGGATCTTTCGTCTCACTTTGTTTTGATCTGGAGAATTCTTTTTCATGATTTCGGTGAATCTGGTGATTCGATATAAGCTTGGTCATTGGGTGGAAGGACATTGCCTCCGAGCGAAAGGTAGAGGTCGACGCGGTTGTTGAGGCGGACGCGTTTTATGGTCAAAAAGTCACGCTGGCTATCGATGAAACTTCTTTGAGCAGAGAGAACCAGATTGATATCGGTGAGGCCTTTTGCGTATTCCTGTTGGGTTCGGCGGTACGCGGCTTCCGATTCTACAGCGGCCTCTTCTAAAGCTGTTTCCTGCGTTTTTAAAAGAATCTCTGCATCGAGAAAATTTTCTACTTCCTGGAATGCATTTAAGGCGGAGCTTCGAAAGTTGGCTGCAGCCTCCGCAACTTGACCTTTTTGGAGTTGGAGGTTTGAGCTGCGGAGTCCTCCATCCAGTACCGGGGCGGTGAGGTTCACGAGAAAATTCCAGACGAGGTGCTTGGGATCAATAATATCGCGAAGCGCGTCACTGGTGGTTCCAGCGCTTCCCGTCAGTGCAATCCGAGGGAAAAAGTCTGCCCGTGCGGAGCGGGTGCGCTGAAGGGAAGCGGCTAAAGATCGTTCCGCAGCGCGTAGATCGGGGCGCCTCAAGAGGAGGTCAGAGGGAATGCCAGCCGGAATGGCGGAGGGAACGGCAATCAAATCATCCATGATTTCCAACTCGTTGGCAGGATATCGTCCGAGCAAGACTTCAATGGCTCGAACACTGGCGTTTAAAGACTGTCTGGTAGAGCCGACGCGGGCGGCAGCAGCGGCGGCACTGGTGCGAGTGAGGTGAACATCCGCAGCGGTGACCAAGCCACGCTTGAAACGCCCTTCTGTCAGTTCGGCTGTTTCCCGGAAACTCTTTTCTGTTTCAAGGGCAAGCTCGTATTGAAGGTAAGACTCTGAGGCACTGAACCAGGCCTTGGCGGTTTGTGCAGCGAGAGAAAAACGTGCGCCCTGCAGGTTGTCCTCGGCAGCGTCCACATCTGCTAAGGCAGCGGACTGAGCGGCTCGCACGCGCCCCCAGACGTCCAGTTCCCAGCTGACATCGAGAGAAGCTCCCAGACTGGTGCTGCGAGAACGTCTGAAACTATCGAAGCTATCGACGGGCCCGGAGGTGCGGCTCAGGTTCTGGCTCTTGCTGCCATTCGCATTGAAATTCAGAGTCGGTTGAGCGGCTGCCCCTTCGCGCCGGGCTAGGGCTACTGCTTGATCGACTCGGGCCACGGCCGCTTCTAAATCCGGGTTATTTTTTAAGGCTTCAATCACAAGTGCATAGAGCTGCGTATCATTGAACGTCATCAGCCATCCATCGCGAACCACTCCAGAGGTGGCTTCGACCACGAACGCGTCAGGAACTTCCATTCCGATTTCAGGTATTCCACGCGGAGGACTACTGGCGCAGGCACCTAGAAAGAGAGCAGGAATCAAAATGAAAGCGTAGTTTTTCATCTTAGTTTTTAAATCCTGCGGAGGTGTATTGGATGAGTTTTTGGATGGCAGGTTCGAAGTCTCCATTGATCTGGCATTCCCCACATGACGATTCCTCCAGCATATCCATTTTACTCACGGTAAAGATCATGGCTCCCATGGTGAAATGAAAGCGCCAGAGAATGTCTTCACGGGAGACTTCAGGGATAGCGCGCGAAAGCGCTTCGATGTAGGCATCTGCGAGCGGAATCCAATCGGTAACCATTAGCTGATGCAGAAAATCCCCTGATTCATGAAGGGTGCGTCCGAGCAGGCGTAAAAAATGCACTTGGGATGCGTCCTGAAAATACTCGAAGGCGGGGCGAAAAAATGAGTCCAGAATCTCTTCTACCGAGGGTGTCCCTGATTCTTGAAGCTCACTTAACCGAGAGATCCGTTCATTATTAATCAAACTGAGTTTTCTCCTGATCACTTCAATAATCAGATTGTCTTTTGTGCCGAAGTGATAATTGACTGCGGCCAGATTCGCTTCCGCTTCTTGAGTAATTGATCTCAGAGACGTGGCCTTAAAGCCGTCTTCAGCAAAGAGACGTTCGGCCACATCCATGATGCGGTCCTTGGTTTCAAGAATTTCTGCAGTAACTGTGGTCATAATAAAACGCGCGTTTGAAACATATGTATGATTTTTGTGATGTCAAATGATTAGGATTCACGGAGGACAGAGAAAAAGTGATCAGGATCGCCCCTCCTGCACGGCTAATCCCAGACCGAGCCCACTGGACTTCGCTGGATGAGTCAGCGGATGGATGGAGATGCGGTCTTTGTACTGCGAAAATGAAGGAAACACTTTAGTGCTACCCGCCGTCGTCCGGCGGTGGCCTGACTATGGCGGGTTCTCCATTTTGATGATTGAATCAAAGATCCAGACAAAAATGGGATTAGCCACCCCAATCCGCCGTCGCTCTGCGGGCTCTGGCGTGACATGCGGGACCGTGGTATGGCCTTCGGCAAAGGTAGGGTGTTCGAGTTCCTCGATGTTTGGTAGGGAGAGAATTGGATGCCGGGGGAGAGTAGCTTCTAGACCGAGTCTGGTGGCCACCCCAACGGGACTCGAACCCGTGTTGCCGCCGTGAAAGGGCGGAGTCCTAACCGCTAGACGATGGGGTGCAGTTGAGCGAGATAAGAAAGCACAGGCACAAGCTAATGCAAAGCGTTTTCTGAAAAAACTTTAAGTCTTTGGTGGATCTTGGAGGGGCAACAATATTACAGAAAAGCAGGTAATAAGATTTGACGCTGAATTGTCATTATCGCTATGATGATTAACATGATTAAAGTATACCGTATTAGCGGTCTCCTCATCTTTATCGCTATTGCGCTCAATGCATCCGTATGGGGACAGACTGAATACAAAACCAAGGAAGGTTCTATTGAGTTAAAAGATATTGATACTGTTGAATTGCCTTCTGGAGCGTCAGAAGGCGAGAGTACGATTTCGGAATATAGCGAAGACTGGTGGTTTATTGAGATTGAATTTGAGACCGAGCCAGAAGTAACTGACGAGCTGACAGTAAAAGTTTATTTAGAAGGATATGATCTTCTGGGGCGAGATGAAGATCCTATGGCTAATCCGATTACGCTCACTTCAGAAATCACGTTTATTAATTTGCTTGAAGGGAAGCACGTGGCGACATTTTATTTGCACCCGGGTGCAGCAAAACGCTTTGGAGGTGATAAAGCCCGTGACTTCAAAAAATATATTTACCGGGTGGAGATCGAGTCGGGGCGTCAGCTAGAATTTGAAGGTGATTCAGATGATGAATTGGATGAAGGCTGGCATCGGGAATCTCCCATTCCTGACATTCTTTTACCTGTTCATTTATCACCGTGGTGGCCGTCTGAATCGAATCGATACCCTCAAATAAAAATTGGGCGTAACTAGATCACGAGACGAATCATCGAGTTTTTACCGGATCAAGAATTTACGTGGCCAATCTTCAAAGAGTTGTAGCAGTTGACTTTGGGAGCAGTTCCTTAAAAGCGGGGCTTTTTCAGGTAGATAAGGTCAATGGTCTTTCCCTGATGGGATATCGGGTGGTTGACCTCGGGATTGATCCGGGAAACGAAAACGAGGCTGAATCGCTGATTCAGTCTGCTCTCCAGCAGGCGATTGACGAACTCGGAGCGCGTAATTTGCCAGTTTATTGTTCCATTTCCGGGCAGTATGCGTTTTTACGTTTTGTGAAGTTGCCTCCAGTTTCTGCTGGCCAGCTAGATGAAATGATCGGATTCGAGGCTCAACAAAATGTGCCATTCCCGATTGAGGAAGTCGTGTGGGACTATCAGCTCATCACAGCGCCTGAGGGCAGTGCGGATGTCAATGCGTTGCTCGTCGCCCTGAAAGAAGAATTGGTTGAAGAGACCATTGCCCCCTTGCAACCGATTTCTCCCAAAGTGAATCAAATCGATGTCGCACCGGTGGCGTTGATTAATGCTTATCTGTATAATTATTCGAGCAGTCCACAGTGCACGCTGCTGATTGATATTGGAGCGAAGTGTACCAGCCTGATCTTTTTTGAGGGAAACCAGATTTTTGCCCGGGTGGTACCGATTGGGGGGCACATGATCACCCAGAATATATCCAACGAATTTCAAGAGCCTTATAAATCGGCGGAGATGTTGAAGAAGGGGAAGGGGTTTGTCGGGTTAGGAGGTGCTTATCAGGATCCGGATGATCAAGCCGCTGCACGTATTTCGAAAGTCGCACGCAGTGTGTATTCTCGATTGCATGCAGAGATCAATCGCTCGGTAAGTTTTTATCGAAACCAGCAAGGAGGATCTGCTCCGGCACGCATTATGTTAGCGGGCGGAGGTGCGGGTCTGACCTATTCAGATTTATTTTTTAAGGATAAGTTCGGAGTCGAGGTAGAATACTTTAATCCTCTGATTTCGGTGGCGGTGGCGAATGAAGTCAATCAGTCAGAACTTGCACATGATGCGTACTCATTAGGCGAAGTGGTTGGGCTGGCATTGCGTGATGTTGGGGAATGCCCAGTTGAAATTGATCTCAAACCCAAGTCCCTCATTCAGGAAAGGCAGAAAAAAGGGCAAATCCCTGTGCTGACGTTTGCGATGATGGTCTGGCTCTTTGCCTTCCTCCTCATTATTGGTGCTACCTATTTTCGATACACTCAAGTTCAAGAGGTGGTGGGTCAACTCACCAGCGACTTATCCCAGAAGGATCGCATTTCCACAGAGATTCAAAAAGCAGAGAGTGCTTTCGAAGCTTTGAAAATCAAGGAAGCGGAGATGACCAAGCTGGTGAAGCAGCGCTCCCAATGGCGCGAACTGCTCATGACCATTGATACGGCGACACGTGAGTTAACCGGTCTCTGGATTAGTGAGCTGGAAATCGGGCATAATGACAGTGCGATCACGGTGGTCCCTTTAAGTGAGCAAACGCCTCCTCAAAATAATAGAAGAGGCAGACGCCCGCCACCAGACACCGGACCGAAGCCAATCAATTTAGCTCCTTTCGCGACGGAGGTGAATATCCGGGGATTTTATGAAATCGACCAAGGATACGAAATCGTCAACCGGTATGTGCAGAACCTGCAGGGCACGGGACTCTTTTCAGAAGTAAAAATTCTTTCGCGAGCGACCTCTGTGGATGAAGTTGCGCAGTCCTTTTATCTCCAGGCGATCTTTAATGAAGAGCAACGAATGGACCTGATTCCATGAAAGATATTCCGAAACAGATCTTAGTGGCGATGATCGTCGCCGTCGTGATTGCAGCGGCAGGTGGCGGGGGTTGGTATTTTGTCAATGGAATGCTCAATGAGGCCTTGATGAAAAAGCAGGGTCTGGAAGCACAAATCAACAACGTTTCCAGAAAGAGCTTTTTCCCAACCTCGGATAATCTTCGATTTCTAAACGAAAATGTCACCCAACTGGAATCTAAAATAAAACCGCTAGAGGAAAAACTTCTACTGACGGGAACCACATTGGACGTGATGCGAGGTGAGGCGGATGCTGAAGGTCAGTTCAGCGGATTGACTGGGGATGCCTGGCAAAAATATCTCTCCGCCCAACAAAAAGAAATCAAGCTGATGGCACGTAAAAGTGGTGCCACCTTACCAGAAAAATTTAATGTGGGTTTCCAGCGTTACAGTGCTCTCTTGCCCAATGAAGCTATGACTTTGCCTTTGGGAATTCAGCTCTATGGCATCTCGGACTTACTTAAGCTTTTTTTGGATTCGGGAATTCAGGAGATTCAAGAAATCAAGCGAGTCATGGTCGAGGACGGAGATGACGCAGCTCGAGCCTCCGGAGAAAATGCGCTGGGAGCACAGGTGGTCATCCAGGAGACGGGTGATTACCGCGTTTACCCTTTTGAGTTCTCGTTCCGTTGTTTACCTGCCAATTTATACCAATTAGTGTCAGCAATCACTACGGATGAGTCACTCTATCTCATTCGTTTCCTCGAAATCCAGAATGATAAGACGTCCATTCCAGAAAAATCTGAGATTATTTCAGATATTGGTGATGCGGATGTGAACATTGTTCCTGTCTTAGGTCAGGAAATGATCCGGGTCCGGTTACGCGTGGACATGGTCGATTGGAGTGAAGAGAAACCGCAGGAAGGAGATAACTCTTGAAACTAGATCAAATCGGACCGGAGCAATGGTTCTTGACGGCTGCTTTCATCGGTCTTGCCATCCTTTCAGGAGTTATCTCCTTCCTGCGGTTTCTCTTCACTCCAATCGACCATGTCCACGCGTAACCGGACCCGGATCATTTCCTGACCTAAGACAGGAACAATGTTC
>JBCBYL010000205.1:0-2618 GCA_039815855.1 Verrucomicrobiota bacterium | reverse complement strand
CGGAAAAGAATATGGGCATTCTCGAGGAGGTCCTGTCTCCGTTGAGAACTGGATGCTAAGATCAGTCCCATGAAGGGCTTTAAGAGTCTTGATTGAGTCTAATCAGCTCAGTCTGGATCAAGTTGCTCTGAGTAAGAAAGTCAACCAAGACTCTTAAAGCCCTTCATGGGACTGATCTTAGCATCCAGTTCTCAACGGAGACAGGACCTCCTCGAGAATGCCCATATTCTTTTCCGCGTTAGCGCTCCTCACGTTGACGAGTATTCCGGAGAAACTCATCCGCAGCTCTCACCTGCTGAATTGACCTTAGCCAATGCTAAACTCAAAGCCGAAGCGGTATCAATTTGCCATCCCGAAGATGACATCCTAGCCGCCGATACCATCGTCTATTGTGATGGCAGAATCTTAGGAAAGCCGAATGACCTCAACGAAGCGTTCCAAACACTCCAATTTCTCAGCGCTAAAACGCATGAAGTCCTCACTGGTGTCTTTTTTATCCAAAGCCTCAAAAAACAAATCCGACAGCACGTCTGCCGGACGCAGGTCAAATTCCGCTCACTGACATCAGAGATGATTAGGGATTATTTAGATCGAGTCCACGTGCTCGATAAAGCAGGTAGCTATGCGTACCAGGAAAGCGGCTCGCTGATCGTTGAACAGATCGAAGGATCCAGCTCGAATATCATTGGCCTGCCAATGGAAACCGTGCTCCCATGGCTAGAGGTATGAGTGGTAGCCTCAATCATCTTTTTCCAGAAAGTCGGCCTCTGCTCCTTTTGGCTCCGATGCAGAATGTCACTGATTTGGCATTCTGGAAGGTGGCTCATCGCTATGGGGGACCAGATGTTTATTTTACTGAGTACTTTAGAGTCCATAAAGAATCACAACCGGAAAAACCCATCTTGCGTTGCCTGGAACAAAACCCGTCCGGAAGACCAGCTATCGCTCAGATTATCGGTCAAAGTATCCCTGATCTCATTCGGACCGCAGCGGCTCTCACTGACTCCCCTGTCGCCGCCATCGACCTGAACGTCGGTTGCCCAGCCCCTATTGTCTGCAAAAAATCCTCTGGTGGAGGATTACTGCGTCAACTTGATCATCTTTCTGAAATCTTGGGCAGCCTCAGACAGGAAATCAAAATCCCCTTCACGGTAAAAACTCGGATCGGATTCCACGATCCCTCAGAATTTGACCAAATCCTCAAGGTCTATGCTCAGTATCCTATTGATGCCCTTACCGTCCACGGCCGCACCGTCAAAGAAATGTATCGTTCTGAAGTTCACTACGATCGGATTCGGCAGGCTGTCGACTCCCTTGCCTGCCCGGTCTTTGCCAATGGCAACATTCTCTCCGCAGCTGGAGCACGGGAAACAGCCCGCATCACCGGCGCTCAAGGCTTGATGGTTGGTCGCGGAGCCATTCGCAACCCCTGGATTTGGGATCAAATCCGTGAACTCTATGAGCTAGGTCAGGTCGTCACTCAACCTACCCTGCTCGACCTCCGTCAGTATATCGACGTCCTCTATCAGGAAACCAAGCCTCTCGATCTGCCTGAAAAACTCCATGTCGCCCATATGAAAAAGGCGATGAATTTTATTTGTCAGGAACTCGATCCTGAGAACCAGTTTGTCTACCAAATCAGACGCGTTTCATCTGAAAAAGAGTTTTTTCTAACCTGTGACCAATTTCTCTCTTCTGACAGCCTCTTTGACCCTCAGCCCTCCGGCGGTGCTCTTACCAATCCAGGCAGTCAACGTAACAACTGTTATTGATCCAGTACATTTTTTGTTCTAATTTATTCTAATGATGTTTAAGCATACTTCAGTCTTAGCGGTTATCGTCCTCGCCTGCTTATCTCCTCAGCTTCACTCCCAGCAGACAAGCGCAGATCTTTCCGATGTGACTACCAAGTTTGTCCGAAATATGAAGTTCATTGAATCAAGGATCGGGGAAAAGGAACTCGCTGAACTCTATTCGATCACCTACCAACACGCCGAAGAAGTAGCCGAATTTTTTCGTAAAAAAAATGCCGATTCCATCCGAAGAGATATCCGCAAATATCAGGAGGAGTTAAAGCTCAATCCAAGTATCAAAGAGCGCCAGCGCGAGAAACTTGCAGAACTGAATCAAGAACTCAGAGAAGCCGACCCCGAGGGAAACTACTCCACCGCCAAGAAACGCTTTAATGACAGTTCGAAGGAACTCATGGAGAAACTCAACCTCATTCAGACCACAGATGATGATTATAAACAGGTGATCCGTATCACCATTGATCATATTCGTCGCTACAAATCCGTTCTGGCCCTCTACCCTAGATAATTCCATGAACCGATTCCTTCTCGTTCCATTGCTAAGCCTCCTCTTCTTGCCCATCCAGATTGGATTTTCTCAGGAAGAACAAGCCGAAGAAGTCTTTGAAGAAATTGATATTACTCGTTTGCCGACCAGTGGTAGAGACATCGACATTCGCGCCTTACAAGCACGGCAAGAAGACTTCCGACAAAAAGCGGTGAAACGTATTCTGGAGATCGATGAAGAAGTCGAACCTGAGGAAAGCATATTCATCTGAGCCGATTTTAAAGTGTAACTCAGCCAGTTTTGCTAACTCAGGTTCGACT
>JBCBYL010000052.1:0-16019 GCA_039815855.1 Verrucomicrobiota bacterium | reverse complement strand
TGCGAAGCTAATACGCGCTATCTCATTCACTCCTATTCAATCTTAAGCTGCCTTGTCACATAAATGTTTCTAATTCACTATCTTAACTTTATATCAACGATGGTTATAAAAAGTAGGTAATAAAAGCCGTAATATTATAATTCAGAACAAGTTAACAGTTTAAAATTGAATAGGAGTGAATGAGATAGCGCGTATTAGCTTCGCAACAAATTTGTAAGTCCAACAAATCATTAGCCAACTTGAGGCAAAGTGAAGAAATGCCTGTTAGACGCGACTTAGCCGGTTTATGGATGGAATGGAGAGCGGGATCGATATTGCCGGTCCCCGATGGAAATCATAGCCTCTTGCGACAATGCAACAGCTTGAATCAGCCAAGCCTGACACTCGGGGCCAATTGTCCAATTCACGGGACAACAATTTAATGACAAGTCGCAACCTTTTATTTTTTAATTACTTCGTTACTGATGATTCGTTGCAACTAGAAAAGTCCAAACCTGAGGTTGATTCTGTTCTTTCAAGTTCTTATGATCAGGGATGACCTTAAGTCTGAATGCACCTGCACTTCTTTTCCCAACTATCAGTCTTCTGCTGTTGGCGTATACGAATCGGTTTCTGAGCCTGGCGACGATTGTGCGCTCACTGCATAAGGAATACCTGGGACAGTGCGATCAATTGATTCTCGCGCAGATTAATAATCTGCGGATTCGGCTCATTCTGATCAAGTGTATGCAATCGACCGGGGTCCTGAGCCTGATGACCTGCACTCTCTGCATCCTGCTAATCTTTATGGAATGGGAGAGGGCGGCGAATGTGATTTTTCTCTTCAGCCTTTTTCTGATGATTGTTTCCCTGGGATTTTCTTTCTGGGAAATTCACCGTTCGACGCAGGCGCTGGAGATTGCCTTGTCTGATATCGAGACTTCTTCTTAAGAGGGAGACTTTTTACCACAGAGTTCACAGAGAGCTCAGAGGGTTTGGATTTAAATAGTCTAGGGGGGTGTAAGCGAGGAAACTCAATTACATGTTGAAGCGGGGGCCGAGGTAGAGTTCTCTGGCGATGGGGTCATTGACGAGAAATTCACTGGTGCCCTGACTCTCGATTCTGCCATCACAAATCAAGTAGGCCCGATCGACAACGGAGAGGGTTTCTCTGACATTGTGATCGGTGATGAGTACGGCGAGCCCGCGGTCGCTGAGCATGGTAATGATCTGTTGAATATCCTGAACCGCAATGGGGTCGACTCCGCTGAAGGGCTCATCGAGCAGAAGGATGGAAGGTTCGGTAGCCAGGCACCGGGCTATGGAAAGTCTCCGCTTTTCTCCACCTGAGAGGGTGAAGGCTTTACTCTGACGAATGTGTTCGACCCCAAGTTCAATGAGCAAATCCTCACAGCGCTGGATTTTTTCTTCATAGGGGAGTTGAAGGGCTTCGAGAATGGCCATTAAGTTTTCCTCGACGGTGAGGCGTCTGAAAATCGATTCCTCCTGAGGCAGGTATCCGATACCACGACGAGCGCGCCGATACATGGGCATGCCTCCGACAGATTCTCCCCCGAGCAATACATCTCCATCAGAGGGCCGGACCATGCCGACAATCATCTGGAAGGTGGTGGTTTTACCGGCTCCATTGGGTCCCAGAAGCCCAACCACTTCACCTTTATGGACCGTTAAACTGACACCATTGACGACGTTGCGGTCGCCGTAGGTTTTAATCAGTTGGTCAGCACTCAGAACTTCTTCACTCATCGAGGAAGAATTGTGCTTTGGAACGGCCCTCGACATCCATGCGGTCGGTATCGGTGTAAATCGTAATCAGGGTGCCGGTGATGCGGCTACCATCCTGGGTCACGACCGGATCCCCGGTCAGCTTGAGGGCCGAGTCCGCGAGGATGAATTCCGCCTCGCGGCTGGTAGCGGTCGTTGATTCTCCCTGGAAAATCTTCACATCTCCACGTGCAACTAATCGCTTCACCTGATTGTCTTCATCGAAGTAAACAGTGAGTTCTTCGGATTCGAGATTGAATTTTTTATCCGTGACACGGACCTCACCGGTAAAAAGGCCCTCACTTTTACTGAGATCGAGGCGAAAGGTATTACTGGTGATTTCGGTGCCGGTAAATTCCTCACCTTCCACCTGAGAGATGGCGATAGCCCCTCCCCAAAAAATGATGCTGGCGAATATCGCGCTTAGATGAGTCGATTTCATTTACTGAGTATCCCGCTTTTCCCTTTTAACTTCAAGGTGACTTTCTCTTTAAAGACACCCCGTGATTTTTCTAATTCCCAATTCATTTTTTCGGAAGTGAGGACAAAGGAGGGGTGTTCGACAATGACATTGGCACTGGAGGTCAATCTGCCCTCAATTTTCCAGTAATCGGATTCCGGTGACGTCATGAACATATCTGACTTTTCTCCCTGATAAATATCGATCTTCAGGTCTTTAACCCGAATCCGGTTTGTGCTCATGACCATGGCCTGGTCTCCACGAATCATGAGCTGGAGCTTGCCATCATCATCATGCTGAGGGAGCTGGAAATCACGGATAATGGAACCAATCGCGAATTCAGTCTGGGCCACTGAAATGGATGTCCCCAATAAGAGGCCCAAAAAACAGGTCAGGCCCAGGAGGGCGTCATTTTTTTTCATTCGCAATCGCTTCATGGATTTTTTTCAGTTGTCGAAGCACCTTTGGTAAATCCTTTAGTGGAATCATATTGGCCCCATCTGAGGGAGAGGTCAATGGATCAGGATGGGTTTCGAGAAAAATCCCATCGACCCCGGCAGCGACTGCTGCTCTGGTAATGACCGGAGCGAGCTCTCCATCACCACCGGTAGAGCCTCCCATGCCCCCGGGACGTTGGACGGAGTGGGTGCCATCTATAATGACGCGGTGGCCTTGTGCCCTCATCATCGCTAAACTTCTCATATCCACCACGAGGTTATTGTATCCAAAGGTCGTTCCCCGCTCGATGATAAAGTAGTCCTTACAGCCAGAGGCGGTGAGTTTTTTTGCCAGCGGGTCGACATCACCAGGGGCGAGAAACTGCCCTTTTTTGACGCTGACTGCTTTTCCGGTCTTCGCGGCTGCTATGAGTAGATCGGTCTGGCGGCAAAGGAAGGCAGGAATCTGAATGAGGTCGAGAACAGGCCCCGCCTGACTCATTTCTTCTACGGAATGCACATCAGAGGTAATCGGAAGCCCGGTTTGATCACGAACGATCTGCAGCCATTCGAGACCTTTTTCGATCCCGGGTCCACGACCGGATGCGAGAGAGGTGCGGTTCGCTTTATCATAGGAGGCCTTGAAATAGGCGGGCCAACCGAGCTCTTCGCTGAGGGCCTTAACGCGCTTGGCTATTTTCAAAGCCAGTGCCGGACTTTCGAGGACACAGGGGCCGATAACGAGAATAGGGGTTCTAGCTTTGCTTGTTCGCTTGGGCATGATCTAGGGCTGCTTGGAGGAAATTCCTAAAGAGGGGATGAGGGTGACCGGGCTTCGATTTGAATTCCGGGTGGAATTGGCAAGCGACATACCAGGGGTGGTCCTTGATTTCGACAATCTCAACCAGATTGCGGCCGAGGTACGTTCCAGAAATGACCAGCCCCTCAGACTCCATCTGATCCCGATACTGGCCGTTGAATTCATAACGATGGCGGTGACGCTCACTGATGACGTCTTGTCCGTAAGCCTCGCGTGCCTTTGAGCCCTCCTGCAAAGCGCAATCACTGGCTCCTAAGCGCATGGTGCCCCCTTTAAAGGTGACGTTCGCCTGTTCATCCAGCAATGAAATTACCGGATGCGGAGTCTGTTCATTAAACTCGGTGCTGTGGGCTCCTTCCAGACCGCAGACGTTACGGGCAAAATCAATGACGGCGATCTGCATTCCTAAACAGAGCCCCAGATAGGGTGTTTTTGTCTCTCTGGCAAAGGCGGCGGAGTGGATCTTTCCTTCGATCCCCCGACCCCCGAATCCGCCGGGGATGAGGACCCCATCGACTCCGGAAAGGAATTTTTCTGCGCCCTCGGACTCGATCTGTTCCGCATCGAGCCGCATGACGTGGATCCCGGTATCCAGATCCGCTGCGGCGTGAGTGAGGGATTCATAGATACTTTTATAGGCATCCTGATGTTCAATGTACTTCCCGACCACGGCGATGTTGACGGTGTGGCTGGGGGCAATAATGCGGTTTACCATCTGCTGCCAGTCACTCATATCCGGAGAGGGCATATCGAGGCGGAGGTAGTCACAGACTAAGTCGTCCAGCCCTTCCTTCTGCAACATGAGAGGAACCTCATAGATGGTATGGGCGACGTCCTGCTCCTCGATGACCGCTTCCTGCGGGACATTACAGAAGAGGGATAACTTATGGCGAATGTCGGTCTCAATCGCGTGCTCGCTGCGACAGACCAAGATCTGGGGTTGAATCCCGATTTCCCTTAACTTAGCCACACTCTGCTGAGTGGGCTTACTCTTTAGCTCTCCGGCTGCTTTGATGTAAGGCAGTAGCGTGACATGGATGAAAAGAAAATTACCGGGTCCGACTTCAAGCGCAAATTGACGCAGTGCCTCTAAAAAGGGCAGGCCTTCAATGTCCCCGGTGGTGCCGCCGATTTCAGTGATGACGACATCACATTGATGATTCTGAGCGGTGTCATAGATCCGTTGTTTAATCTCATCGGTGACATGGGGAATGACTTGAACGGTTTTACCCAAGTAATCACCCCGCCGCTCCTTGCGCAGAACTTCCTCATAGATCTGGCCGGTGGTGAGGTTGTTTCCACGGGTCAGTGCGGAATGGGTAAAGCGTTCGTAGTGGCCCAGGTCGAGATCGGTTTCGGCTCCGTCTTCGAGGACATAGACCTCACCATGTTGAAACGGGTTCATGGTTCCGGGATCCACATTCAGATAGGGATCGAATTTCTGGAGGACGACTTTGAGGCCACGTCTTTCGAGCAGGGTTCCTAACGCAGCCGCGGTCAGACCTTTGCCGAGTGAGCTGACGACACCTCCGGTGACAAAAATATATTTTACACTTGGGTCACTGGCTTTGGTCATAAAAGAAGGGCTTCAACACGCGCGATATCTTCGGGCGTATCAACTCCGATGGATTCGAAAGTAGTGGGCATCACTTGAATCGCAATACCATTTTCAAGCGCTCTTAACTGCTCTAAACACTCGAGCTTTTCTAATGAGCTGGGAGGCAATGCCACCAACCGCATCAGTGCCTCTGGCCGGTAGGCATAAATTCCTAAATGATGCCACCAGGGACCCCCCTTCCCGTCTCGGTCACAGGGGACCGGTGCCCTCGAAAAATAGAGCGCGCCCTCCTGGTCATTAAATACTACTTTTACCTGATTGGGGTCCTGGAAGCCCTCCTGATCAAATCGCTGGCGGGCCAACGTCGCCATGGGAAAATCTCCCAGACCACGGACAAAATCATCGAGTACCCCGGGATCAATCAGTGGCTCATCGCCCTGGACGTTGATGATCCAATCCGCTGAGATCTGCCCCACTGCTTCCGCAACCCGGTCGGTTCCAGAAGGTGCCGCAGGATCCGTCATGACGACTTGGGCTCCAAAATCGAGCGCCGCTTTTTCTATCCGCTGATCATCAGTAGCAATGATGATTTGATTAATCGTTGTGGCCTCCGAAATACGTTGCCAGACGTGCTGGATCATGGGCTTCCCGGCGATCTGGGCGAGAATTTTACCGGGGAAGCGAGTCGACCCGAAGCGAGCGGGAATGACGGCCACGACCTGATTCGAGAGGGGGCTATTCATCATCCTTGTCTAATGCCCACTGAATCGCTTCTAAGAGAGAAGGGGCAATGAAGTCAGCCTCTGCCCGGGCCATCCGCTCTTTCTCTTCATTATCACACGTTCCTGTTTCGACTAAGATACTCAGAGAACCAGCGCGTTGCCCAGAGGCGATATCACTCCATCGATCGCCTATCATAAAACTGCGGGCAGGATCAAAGCCCAGTTCACTCGCAGCTCTCTGGATCAAGAAAGGAGCCGGCTTTCTTTCTTCTGATCCGTAGGGGTCGCCCGGAGCTGCGTAACAGCAATAGATCCCATCCATTTTCATTCCGAGCTGGGACTCCATCTCCGTATTGACGGCGGCCACTTGTGACTTCGTAATCAGCCCTCTTCCCACCCCGGACTGATTACTGGCGAGGACGAGTAAAAAGCCGGCTTCCCTCGCCAGGCAGAGCGCCTCCTGAGCAGTCGGCAAAAGCGCGACCTGCTCCGGATCTCCGAGGTAGGGAACATTACGGATGATGGTGTCATCACGATCAAGAATGATAGCGCGTTTGCTCAAAGCTTTCGCTGAGTTCCTCTCCACTGACAGTGGCTGTTCCTAATTTTCCGACGACGACACTGGCGGCATGGTTGGCAATTTCAACGGCATCGCCCCCCTTCAATCCGGCGGCCAAGGCCATGGTATAAAATGCGATGGCGGTGTCACCGGCGCCGGAGACATCATAGACTTCACGCGCTTTAGGAGGGGTATGGTAGGGCGGCTGTTCCCGCCGGAAAAGAATCATCCCCTCCTCACTCAGGGTGATCAAAATTTCACGTGCCGACCAGAGTTCGAGAAGATACTCACCTAACTGGCGAAGCTGATCCTCTTCTTTCCGGTCTATCATCTGGGCGGCCTCAAAGGCTTCCTTCCGGTTCGGCTTGATGACGGTAATGTCATGAAACCCAAGCAGGTTGTTGGGATTAGGATCAACCGCTACGATTTTTTCGTTCTCCTTACAAAGCGTAGCAATCATATCGAAAATTTCCTGGTTGATGGCCCCTTTGCCATAGTCTTCGATGATGACGGCGTCATAGCGCGGGATGGCCCGTTTGAAATACTGCTCGAGGCGTGCGATGTCTTCGTCGAGTAACTTAAGCGGTTGCTCATAATCAACACGTACCACCTGTTGTTGGCGGGCCACCACTCTGGTTTTGACGATGGTCGGGTGCTGTGGTTCGACAAATAAACCGGTGGTTTGAATCTTATCCTTTTTTAAGAGTCGAATCAGTTCATCCCCGGCCCGGTCTTTCCCGATCACCCCGCAGATGCCTGACCTGGCACCAAACAAAGAAATGTTTCGCGCTACGTTCGCCGCCCCACCGGGATAGGAATCCTCACTGGTCACCTTGACCACTGGAATAGGCGCTTCTGGAGATATCCGGTTCACCTCTCCACGGACGAATTTATCTAACATCAAGTCACCCACGACCATGATCCGGGTTGCTTTCATCTTCTCAATGATGTCATTCATTACGGCTTCATCTAACCCTTTCTCGCTCATCTTGAATGCATCATTCAGGCGATCTTAAGTGTCGTCCACTTAAAAATGCTCCAAAACTGGAGGCCCCTCTCCGATCCGGGCAGCACCTCTTTCGTCTCTTTCTTCTTCTGGCAGAAGGAGAAAAAGCAAAAAGAAGTGGCAATTCTGCCGTACTGCTATTTATTTAAGCTGCGTTAAACGTTTTAGCAGAAATGAACGAGCAGAAGAGTCAACCCACCAGAGCTTCAAAAAAACCGGGCATCGAAACCCTGGCCTACTGGCGAAATAAATTTTTAGCGGGCCTCTTTGTTCTGCTTCCTCTGCTGGCAACGATTTGGGTCCTTCGTTTTCTTTATAAAATTTTTAGTGGCACGATGGAGCCTTTGGTGGCGGGCTTTGTGACCGCCAACCATGAATCCATTGCCGACATCTTTCTCAGCCCCGGTCCACGGGAAGGGACCTATACGATTCATGGCTTAGCGCTCTTTATTACCGTTTGTATCATCTTCGCTATCGGATTTCTGGTTACGAACGTCTTCGGCAGACGGATCGTGCAATACTGCGAGTCAGTTCTGGAACGGATACCACTGGTCAACATTATCTACTCTCTGGTGAAGCAGGTCATGGATTCAGTGAAGTCCATCAGTGAGTCGGCAGATCGATTAGAAGAAAGCGACAACCGGGAAGTCGTCTACGTTCGCTATCCCGGAGTGAACGGATACTTAATCGGTTTCCAGACCGGAAAATTTCAGAATAAAAAAGGGGAAGACATGGTGTCGGTATTTATTCCGACTGCCCCGAACCCGATCACGGGATTTGTTCTCGTTTTCGAAGCCAGGCAAGTGATCGAAAGTGATTTGACGATGGAGTCGGCCTGGAAACTACTGGTCTCTGCCGGATTTGTGACTCCGAAGCAATCGGTGTCCTTTCAGGGTGCTAACTCGCCTGCCAGTACAGCCATCCCAACAATCCCAATCCCAGAATCAGACGATACCAGGCAAACGGTTTAAAGCTGTGGGCGCGGATAAATCCTAAGAGCCATTTCACAGCGATAAAGGCCACGACTGCGGAAACAACAAAGCCAAGCCAGAACTGGTCCATATCAGCAAAAGCCGCCTCCCCTTCTTCATCATAGGACTCGTAAGCCAGATAGGCACCAGCGGCAAACATGGTCGGGATTCCGAGAAGAAACGAAAATTCGGTCGAGAGCATCCGCGATACCCCCAGTAACATGGCCATGATAATCGTCGCCGCGGAGCGAGAGGTGCCCGGGAAAATGCCGGCAAGCACTTGTGCCGCTCCGACCCAAACCGCAATGGACCAGGTGATCTTTTCCTTGGGCTCAGTCTTGGCCAATCTCCATTCTGAAATAAATATAAAGATCGCTCCAATCAGGACTGCCCAGGCGATTGGAACCGGGTCCTCTGGCAATTCGAAGCCAGCTTTGCGCACCGACAATCCCAGGATGACGGTGACCATAAATGCGGCGGCTAACTTGAGGTTGTAATCGAGTTGCTCCGGCTTCCAGAAATGTTGCACCAGGTCGAGGAGCTTGCGCCAGTAGATGAGAACCACCGCAGATACGGCACCCGATTGGATGCCGACATTAAATAGCTCAGAACGGGATTCGCCGAGAAAGTGCTGAAAAATCAGCAGGTGACCGGTAGAGGAGATAGGCAGGAATTCGGTGATTCCTTCAACGACTCCGAGGAGAACTGTTACGATCCATTCAGGCACACTGCTTGATAGGCGTTTACTCGATTATCGTCAACGCTGGCTTTCAGTAAACAGTTCCGGCCACCTGTTTCGTGCCCACTTTAAACTCTGTGGCATCAACTGGTATCCGACGTGTCCCTGAGGGAGTTCCATATAATGACTACCGCGCCAGTGTTGCTGAAGTGCACGAATCGTCCGGGTGGGTGCGATTTCATCGTATTGACCTGCTGCGAGGAGAATTTTATCCGAATCGAGTTTCGGTTGGTGATGGGTAGGACATGCTACCGGGACAAGGCGACGTAGCAGATCTCTAGTGATCCCTCGATGGCGGAGCTGGCGGCGCAGCGTCCGGGTCGCAGGGGATTCCCAAATCGCGATATCGACATCGACGATCGGCTCCAGAAGCATGACCATCCGGACATCATTCTCGAGCACCGCTAAGAGAGAACCGATCCATCCTCCATAACTCGTGGCCCAGATTCCGATGGCCGGAACTCCGCGTTCTCGAAGCGCCTGATTAATCCAGCGCATTTCGATGACGGCCTGACGGATTCCTTCCGTGGTGCGGATAATATTGGAAGTCAACGCCATCTCACCACTCATGGCATTCTTAGGACGCCGGCCATAATGGTAGGGGAGATGGAAAAAGATCGCTCCCCATCCCAGTGCATTGAGCTTTTTCGCCCACAGTTTATAACCCACATCACTGACCGACATGACACCGTGGAGCAAAAACATGACCGGAGAATTCCAGCCATCAGGTCCGGGCCAATACTCTAATGAAACCTGATTATTTTCCTCACAATCATAGGGGCGCGGTGAATCTAAAAAACGGTGTCCGAACTCTGGAATATCTGCGGACCCTGCTTCTTCCGGGATGCGATAAAACTCATCAATAGGAACAGCCTCCAATTGCTCGATGTACGCCTCCATCTCTTCGAGGGAGCAGAAACCAGCCGCACCACGCAAGTGGAGTGCGTTAATCATGCCGAAAGAAATGCCGTCGTAGGCCTTAGCCACCCATCGCCGCCAGAGTTCGTCTTTCGATTTCATTTTACCGGCTCTTCCTTTTTTCTCATACGCTCTGCCCCTGTCTGTGCGACCATGACCGGATCAAAGCGATCACTGGCCATCCATTCTGCATACATGGATCGGAGTGAGTCTTGAATGGCAGTGTTCATGGCATTCCTGTCACGACTCGTCTCGATCATCGGACCAAAGCGAATGAACACCCGGGGCCGCTTCCATCTCAATTCAGGGTCATAGAACTGATCTGCTCCCACAATTAAACAGGGGACGACTGGGGACTGAGCCATCGCTGAGATCAACGCACCTCCCAGTCCTAACGGCTTCCCTCCAAGAACAGAATCCGACCCAGCTCGCAAGCCTCCCTCCGGGAAGATAGCAACTAAATTTTCTTCCTTCAACCGGGCGACGGCCACCCTCAGTGCCTTGGTGTCCGCTTTCTTCCGATCTGTAGGAATGGTCTTAACCGCTTTCAGCCACCAAGCCACCAGACGATTCGAATATAATTCTGCCATGGCCATAAAATGAACCACTCTGGGACAGAGCATACTAATCAGAGGAGGGTCTAAGTGGCTGATATGGTTTGCCACCAGAAGAACTCTCCCCCTGCGCGGAATGTTCTCAATACCGACACAGTCGATGCGCGTAAAGATCCTCAGAATCAACCAGACCAGCCCTATGGTAACCCAATATATCACTTCCTTCTTTAAAGCACCCTCTCGCTATTCAGAAAAGAAAAGAGAATGAAAATAATTCTTTGCCTCCCAGCACCTCTGCGTGAGGCTATGAGAATGAAAGCGTACGTGGTAGGCGGAGGAATCGGCGGGCTCGCGACAGCCCTGCGCCTGGCCCACTCAGGACGTCAGGTCACTCTCTTTGAAAAAAATGAGCAACTGGGAGGCAAAGCGGGACGATTTGAAAAAGACGGGTATCGCTGGGATACGGGCCCCTCTCTCTTCACCTTGCCGGACATTCTGGGAGATCTGTTCACTGCCTGTGGCGAAAAAATGAAAGACCATCTCACGATTAAAGAACTCGACCCCATCTGCCGATATTTCTGGCGAGATGGCACGGTCATCGATGAAGGCGGGGATTTCTTCAAACGACCGGAGGTCGCCGACTTCTTAGACTATGCCAGTGGGATCTATCAACTCTCAGGCGACGCCTATCTGAATTATCCTCCTAATCAATTTTGGAAGGCTTTCAAACCGGGAAATTGGCCGAAGCTGAGGCACTTGCCAAAAATTTGCACCTTTGCTAAGTTAGCGGAGGAAGTCGACCGGTGCTTTCTGGACCCCCACTTACGCCAGCTCTTTAAACGCTTCGCCACCTATAACGGCAGCAGCCCGTATTTGACTCCCTCCACCTTTAATATCATTCCTTACATTCAAGAGGAATTTGGCGGATGGTATCCAGTCGGTGGTGTTTATGAGATTATCCTGTCGCTGCAAAACCTCTGTCAAAAAGCTGGAGTGGAAATCAAAACGAACACACAGGTAACCGCGATCACCCGAGATACTCTGAGCACCGAAAGCGGATCTCACGCGGCATCCTATTTCCATGAAGACTATCCTGTCGTGATTAATATGGACGCCACCACTGCCTATGAAAAAATGATTCAAATTCCCGGAGCAGATTCCCTGGCCCGGCACTATGCTAAGCCGGAACGATCTCTGTCCGGCTACGTCATGATGTTAGGCATTGATCGGGAATTTCCCCAGCTCAGCCACCATAATATCTACTTCTCAGATGACTATGAAAACGAGTTCGATGATATTTTTAAACGTGTCCAATGCCCGACCGACCCCACGATCTACGTCAATATTACCTCGAAAACGGATAGGCGTGATGCTCCTCCTGGATGTGAAAACTGGTTTGTCCTCATCAATGTGCCCGCGGAGGTCGATCAAATCGATTGGTCAGTGGAAGGCCCACGGCTGGAGGACAAAGTAATCGACCTCCTGGAAGCACGCGGCTGTGAGAATCTCCGTTCTCATATCCGAGTGCGCGAATCCATTTCGCCAGCTGATTTTCAAAACCGCCACCTGAGCAATCACGGCTCACTCTACGGCTGGGCTTCTCATAGCATCCGGACTTCTGTCTTGAGACCTCCGCTTCAGTCTCCTCTTCACAACAACCTGTGGTTTGTCGGAGGCACGACGCATCCCGGCGGCGGCATCCCGCTCGTGCTCCTCAGCGCCAAAATGGTTACTGAGCAAATCAGGCCGCTGGAAGAAATGGTCAACGAGTAAAAATTACCGGCCTTTTGCCGATTTCATGGTAAATCATTGCGTGCTTAAAGTGAGACTGTCATTCAAAAAACTCCTCTCTGAACTCCCCTGGATTTTTTTCCTGATCTGGTCCTCGGTAGGAATGGTGATTACCGGGTTGAACATTAATGCGCAGAAGATTGAAGAATGGCGCGCTTCCGGCCTTCCTGACCTTTTCTGCAATATGGGAATGGCATCACTTTACATCGGCAGCCTCGTCTTTATGGCCGTAGCCTCTATTATTATTTTTCAAGTACTGAGTAAACGACACACGCTCCGGAGGGTAACCATGGCCTTCATTCTCATCGCCATCGTTTCAGGAGTGGTCGAGGCCGTTGGCACGCTCACTGGCTATCCCTTTGGTCAATACCATTACACCGATGCGATGGGGCCTCAATTACTTGGGGTCCTCCCCCTCGCGATTCCTTTAGCGTGGTGGATCGTTGTCGCAGGCTTGCTGGTCATCTTCCAACAGATCTTTCCACAAATGACTCGGGCAGGTATCTATCTCTGCACTGCGGCAGGAGCAACTAGTCTCGATGCGGTGATGGAGCCCTATGCCTGGAAAGTGACCGGTTACTGGCTTTGGGAAGGGTCACACGTTCCGCTACAGAACTACTTTGGCTGGTTTATTCTCAGCTTCCTGCTCGCCATGACTTCACAGTTAGGATTCGTTGAACAACCAGCCTCCGGCAGTGCGCCTGCAGATCGAGATTGGCGTCCTCTGATCATTCTCGGAATCATGATGACACAATTTGTGCTCGGAAGAGCCGTAACCGGGAATCTATAAGTCTCTTTACCACAGATAGTTAATTATAGGGTAACAGGCATTGACTGGACAGATTTCTAATCCTGTCTATTTTGCAAATTCATGAGATTAATGATTACCTGCCTCGTTCTCCTTGGAACACTTCACAGCGGATTCGCCAAGAGTCCTTCCGAAATCGCTAAAGAATACTTCGAGTTAGTTCAGAAGCGCGAATACACTAAAACCGCAAAAATTTACGATCCTTCCGCGCTCAAGTCTTTCCGAAAGACCATGGACTTTGCCCAAGAGCTTCCAGAGGACGTCCAAGACCAAGTTTACAAAACACTTTTTGGCGGAACAGCAACCCCAGAGCTGATTCAGTCCATGACCGATGAGGAATTTTTTGGAACTCTATTCCTCTACGTCATGAAGCAGGCGGAAGTGGCAGGTAACTTCAGAATGACCGAGGCAAAGATCGTCGGTGAAGTTGAAGAAAGTGACAGTCTGGCTCATGTCGTCGCGCGCACCACCGTCAACATTGGTGAAATGGATGTAGAATCCATGGAAATCATGTCGTTCACGAAAGCCAGCGGTGAATGGAAAGCCTTGGTTTCAAGCGAAATCAATGGAATTCCCGAGCAGCTGAAAAAGTCGTTTACCCGCTAGTCCTCATTGATTCCCAGACATCCATTTCTCGACCAGAGATGGCTGGAATGAACGCATCTGCTCGATGAGTCGTCGCCCGTCTTCTGCTATCAGCAAATCATCACGATAGGCGTGGTGAACAAATCCTTGTCTGACCTGGTGATCAATCAGACTCCGGAGCGGGTCGTAAAAATGATTGGTATTGAGAATACCGCAGGGCTTAAAGTGAATCCCGAGCTGGCGCCAGGTTAAGATTTCGAACCATTCATCCAGGGTTCCGAATCCACCGGGCAAGGCGACATAACCATCTGAGAGGTCAGCCATCTTCTGTTTTCGCTCATGCATTGTTTCGGTAATGACTAATTCAGAAACGTCGTCTAAAGCCAATTCCTTCTCGACCAGATCACGAGGGATGACTCCGATGACTTCACCCTTTTGATCTAAGACTCCGGCAGCGACCCTTCCCATGAGACCTATATTTCCTGCCCCGTAAACCAGCCCAATTCCTTCCTGCCCCAGAAGTTGGCCGAATTCATAAGCAGCTCGACCATAGGCAGGGTCAGCACCTTCCGCGCAGCCACAGTATACGGCAATTCGATTTAGAGAAAGGGGTGAATGGGACATCATTAGTAAGCAGGCAGACTCGAATTCACTTCCTCAATCCATAGGTCATAGCCGCCCTCTAATGCGGAGACACGGTCAAACCCGGCTTGAGTAAGGAGTTGGTAGGCAGAGCGCGTGCGGCTCATATCCTTACAGTAGAGCACAATCTCTTCTGCTAAACCCAACTCCGGTAGTTTTTCTAAAAGTAGATCTAAGGGGATGCAAACAGCCTTGGGGAGGTGCCCCATTTGAAATTCTCCGGGCTGACGCACATCGAGCAGTTGGAATGGATGTCCATTCGATAATCTCTGATCCAGTTCAGCCGGCGAGATCTCAGGCATGGCGATGGAACATGGAGTCCTGGAACTGTCCTCGATCCAGCTCAGGGATTGGATGGTGGGATGGTCTCCACAGAGCCGGCAATCTGTATCGCGGTGAAAGAGAGTCTCACGGGTTTTCCCTTTGAGCCCGTCGTAGTGGTGCAGCCTGCCTCGCAGGAGTTCGCCGGAACCAGTAATCCACTTCATCGCTTCCATTGCCATCAGAGATCCAATCATCCCCGGCAGGGCACCGAGAACCCCTCCTTCTCCACAACCGGGCACAGTAGCAGGATCTGGCGGATCCGGATGTAAACAGCGATAACAAGGCCCGCCTTCTGATGGCCAAAAAAATGTCACTCTCCCTTCGAATTGATAGATACTTCCATAAACATAAGGTCTCTCTCCCAGAAAACAGGCGTCATTAATCAAATAACGGGCGGGAAAATTATCCGTGGCATCGATGACGAGATCATGAGAGGCCACCCATTCTGCCGCGTTTTCCGGGTTCAACGTGGACTCGATCGTTTTTACCTGGCCAGCGGTCGCGTATCGCCTTGCCCACTCATCTACTAAAACCGCTTTCGGTTTCCCTGCATCCGTCTCCTGATAGAGCGTCTGTCGTTGCAGGTTGGAAACTTCCAGCTGATCTGGCTCGACAACGGTCAGCTTACCGATCCCAGCCGCGGCCAAGTATTGAATAACAGGCACACCTAACCCCCCTGCGCCAACCACCAGGACGCGGGCCACGGATAAACGCTGTTGCCCCTCGATCCCGACCTCCGGGATTAAGAGGTGCCGACTGTAGCGCCTGATTTGTTCTTGGCTGAGCTCAACCTCAGTCGCTCTTTGGAAAAGCCGTTCCTGTGCATTCAAATTTGAAACTCCATCGAATCTGAGCGCTGCTGCCGTTTCTCTTCTGCACGCCGGGCCAAATCCTCGATCGTTTGACTTGAGAGCACCTCAATAGCCGCTTTCTCCGCATCACCCACGCACTCGATGAAAACATCCAGTCCCTCATCACCTGAGCCCTTGGTCATCTCCGCCATCATCGATCCTTCGAGGGCGAGAATGACCTGATCCAGTGTCATTTTTGCCGCTGGAACATTCAGTGCATATCCACCGTCAATTCCCCGGCGGCTCTGTAATAATCCACCTCGTTTCAGGGTCAGAAGGATTTGCTCGAGAAACTTATCCGGAATATCAGTCGCGCTGGCAATCTGGGAAATTTGGTGCCATTGCTTGTCCGAATGGCTTCGAATAACGATTTCAATCAGTGCCCGGACAGCATATTCACTCTTTTTGGTAACCTTCACCGCTTTAACATGACCGAAGCTGTGTTCCGCGTCAATTTGCCAATGATTTGCATTTTGTCTAAGGCTTCACTACTTTACGGATGTGAGCGAT
>JBCBYL010000081.1:0-11801 GCA_039815855.1 Verrucomicrobiota bacterium | reverse complement strand
CTGGAGCGTCTCGGTGATGCACACCGAAGCCAGTTCCGCAGAGCGATAGAATACGATAAACCTCAACCGCACCCCGGATATTGCCCTCATCCTTGAGCATTTGAGCTGCCGCAACACCAGATTCGATAAAGAAATGATATTCAGGATTGGAGGGGGACTGCGTCAAGTCAGCGGGAAGTAGTTTTCGATAGACGACATCGAGGTAGGCTTCCAGTGCTTCATTGTTCTTATCCTGTTTTTGCAGAATTTTACCTTTCAGGAAACCGGCTTCGTTGCGCTGCGCTACTGAGCTTTGCTTGGAGCTAATGACAGATTGCACCGCTTCAAAGGCTTCTAAGTAAGAGTCTTCCTCCCCACTCGCCTGAGCGATCATGCAGTCTGCTTTCCGGATCAGGGCTTCTGATTGAATCGTTCCGGGAGGCGTCTTCTTAATGATCGCATCCGCCAAATTATGAGCGACTTCGAATTGCCCGGTTACCATGTAGCAGCGGATTTGCGCCAAGTGGCCATGTGTCTTCCACGTCGATTCGGTGGGGATTTTTTCAAAGTAGCCGATGGCATCCTGATGTTGATCCAGACGCATTGCAGACCGGCCCGCCAGATAAGCAGCGTACTCTGCTTCAGCTGATTTCGGGTAAAGATCAATGATTTGAGATAGTTCAGTAATGGCGTCGAGGTAGCGGCCTTCCTCGACAAGTGTAAAAGCTGACTTAAATCTGATTTTAGCCTGTAATGGGGAATCTGGAAATCCGTCACTCAGTGAGTTCAGCTGCTCTCTGGCCTTGGCATAGTCGAGTTGGCCATTATTCAATTCAGCGAGGATACGGAGATAAATCGTTTCGGTGATTTGTGAGTATTGAGGATGATTTTGTTCAATGAGACGGAAGGTGGAGATGGCCTGTTCATCGACTCCTGATTCAAAGTATGAGCGCCCCAGAGCAAAAAGCGCATCCGCGGCTTGTTCTGAGTCGGGCTGTGATTCAATGATTTTGTTAAAGACGCCACGGGCATCCTCATCTTTCCCTGCACGTTGGTAAAGGTGAGCCTTTAACATCAGGCTATCTGCTAAATAGACTGTGTCGGGGAAGGTCTTGGCATATTCGACTTCAAGTGTTTCAAATTCCTCAATTTGATTCAGTGCAGCGCGCGCCTTTAAAGCACTTAGATAAGCCAATTCACGTTTCTTCGCCGAAGCCGACTCCGTATTCGCTAATTGCTGAAACGCGACCGCAGCTTCCTCGAAGTTCTCATTAGTGAAATGAAACCTGCAGAAGTCTTCCAGCGCATAGACCGCGATCGATGGAGGAACGTTTTCACCCCCATCAATAATTTGCTGGTAGGTCGACACGGCTGACTCGCTATCGCCTTTGGCATCAAAGGACCGGGCAATGAGTAATTGAGCTGACCAGACCCAGCGGGACTTTGGATCCTTTTGAATCAGGTTATCCATTTCGGAGATAGCGGCATCATAGTTCCCGTCATTGTAGTAATACTGGCCGATAGCAATGAGTCCGGACTGAGCGTAATCAGGGTTCTTGGCGGCAAACTTACGCACTTCAATGGCACCCTTAGCCAGATTGTCTCCGAGGTAACAGGCTTCCAAATATTGGAGAACCGCATCCTGGATCGTGTTCCGATCCAGTGAAACACTATAGGCCTTGCTAAACGCGGTTTGAGCCTCAGTCCAGTCTTCCAAGGCCTGGTATGCCTTTCCTTTCCCGAGCCACGCATTGGTCACCAGTGATCTTGGATTGGCTCGATTGTCAGATGTGATCGTTTCGAAAAATTCGATGGCCTTCGCTTCATCTGATACCTGCAGTGAGGTCATCCCTGACCAATAGGCAATATCATATTTAAGCTCATCGAGGACAGGTTCGCTCTTCAGCGCAGCCATCTGCTTAGCCGCTTCCTGATATTTTTTCTCAGCGAGTTTGAACTGGAGCAATTTGAGTAGGGCACGCTGTTTATCTGGGGTTCCTTCCTTCGAGGTCAGAAGAGGTTCCAAGGCAGCACTGGCTTCTTCTGTTTTCCCGAGTTGGTGAAGGCAGGTGCTGAGCCCGAGCCGGCTGTTGGCTATGCGCGGTTCATCTGGATAGTCGTTGAGATATTTTTGAAACCTTTCCGTGCCTTCCAGATAGTGTCCTTTTGCGGTCAGGGTTCTCGCCTGCCAAAAAAGAAACTCAGCGGGGTAATTTCTCTCCTGCGCATCGTCTTCACCTTTCGGCTTGGGCAGATTGGTAAAAACTTCGAGCGCTTGATCATAGTTTCCGAGAAAATAATAGGATTGTCCTAACAACCAACGGGCTTCGTCACGGAAATCACTCTGAGGACGGTTTTCAATGAAACGTTTAAGTTTCATTTCTGAAACATTATAGAGAGAATCCTGAAAGGAACGACGCGCGTAGGCAATTTCACGGCGCTCCATCCAGCTCGATTCAGCCTGCGCAGGTGAGGGGCTCAGGAGACTAAGAACAACAAGAAAAGCCAGCTTCGCTGAAAGCAAAACTGGCTGCATCTGTGTTACCATCTCAGGTTCATGAAAACAGATCCTCACTCGACTTATTACTATATTTACTTGGTAAAGCAGTTCCACCTATTTTTTCGGCTAAAAATTGTCCGGTGATGCTCTTTGGATTCGCTGCGATTTCCTCAGGAGTGCCAGTGGCCACAATTTCTCCCCCTTTATCACCCCCCTCTGGGCCTAAATCAATGACGTAGTCGGCGCATTTGATGACATCGAGGTGATGTTCGATCACGAGGAGCGTATTATTCGAATCACGCAGGCTGAAAAGAAGCGATAAGAGCTGTTCGATATCACCAAAATGAAGGCCAGTGGTCGGCTCATCGAGTAGAAATAAGGTATGATCGGGACGGTTTCGTGATAATTCAGATGCCAATTTAACACGTTGGGCCTCTCCACCCGAGAGGGTATTCGCAGGCTGTCCTAGCTTTAGATAGCCAAGCCCAACCCGGTGCAGCGTCGTTAATTTTTCAGAAAGTTTGGTATGATTCGCAAATAAATCCATGGCCTCTGAAATGGTTAGATTGAGGACGTCAGCAATGGTGTGGCTGCGGTAGGTGATTTCTAAGGTTTCGCGGTTAAAGCGCAGGCCCAGGCAGGAATCACAGGTAACATATGCGTCAGGGAGGAAATTCATCTCGATTTTGAGTAAGCCATCTCCCTGACACGTTTCACAGCGTCCGCCGGGCGTATTAAAGCTAAACCGGCTCTTCGTATAACCCCTGATCCTCGAAGCGGGAACTCCGGCAAAAAGGCTGCGAATTTCATCAAAAATTCCCGTGTAGGTGGCCGGGTTCGATCGTGGTGTCCGTCCAATCGGTTTTTGATCCACGATGACTGCACGGTCAATCAGCTCTAGCCCGTCAATCCCTTCGTGTTGACCCGGTGCCTCTTTACTCTGATAGAGGTGTCTAAAAATGGCTTTACCGAGCACTCGGTTAATGAGGGTGCTTTTTCCGGAGCCGCTCACTCCGGTCACACAGGTGAGGGTGTGTAAAGGGATACTGGCATTGACCGCCTTTAAGTTATGTTCGGACGCGCCCTTGAGGTGAATCCAGTCTGGCCCGGCTTTGATTCGATTCTTGGGTAAGGAGATCGTTTCCGCACCGGCCAGGTAGCGACCGGTCGGAGAGTTGGGATTGGCAGCCAGTTGATCCGGTGTGCCTAAGCCCATCACTTTTCCCCCGTGTGGACCTGCTGCAGGCCCAAGATCAATGATCCAATCCGCAAGCCGCATCGTATCCTCATCATGCTCCACGACGATGACTGAGTTGCCTAAATCTCTTAAGGAGACCAAGGATTCGAGGAGTCGCTCCTGATCGCGCTGGTGCAGCCCGATACTCGGCTCATCTAATACATAGAGCACATCCGTCAATGCTGAGCCAATCTGAGTCGCTAAGCGGATGCGTTGGAATTCTCCTCCTGAAAGAGTGGAAGTCTGCCGATCCAGGCAGAGGTAACCGAGCCCCACCTGATTCAGAAATTGAAGCCGTTGCCTGATTTCATTGACGACCTCATTCAACGCTTCATGGGGTGGAGTGTAGTCTGTGATCCAGTCTAACGCTTTGGAAATAGGCAGGTTGGTGAATTCGTGGATATTCAGCGATTCGTTCCCGTTATTTTTTTCCAGGACAATCGCTAGAATCTCCGGACGCAAACGCGCTCCTTGGCATCGAGGACAGGTCTGCTCGTTCATAAAGGACTGCATCCGCCTCCTAGATAAAGGACTCTTTGCTTCAGCATAGAGTCGCTCGACCATCGGAATGACCCCTTCAAATGATTCGAAACGCGTGACCATTTCTCCCTTTTTGACTGAGGTGCGCTCGATACGATCATCCTTGTTACGACTCCCATATAGGACCAGTTCATGAAATGGTTCTGGCAGGTCTTCCCAGGGAGTAGCCATATCGACCTTTCCATGACGACAGAGGTCGCGGGCTAGCGACTTGTATTGGGCCGCAATCCCTTTATTCCCTCTTTTCCAGGGAGCAATCGCATCCTCCTCTAACGATAGGTGCGGGTCAGGCACCACCAGTGAGGCGTCTGCTCTCAGAATTTTACCCAGACCATGACACGTCGGGCAGGCTCCACTCGGATGGTTAAAAGAAAAATCCCTCGCTTTCCTCACCGGAAAGTGCGTGCCGCTATCCGGATCAAACGCCCGATCACTGAACGCCTCGATCTCCTCATGACCTGCCTCATCGAGCCATAAGAGGTGAACGACATGCTTCCCCAGACGTAATCCTAATTCCAGGGAGTCCATCATCCGTCCCGTTGACTCACGGCTCACTTTAAGTCGATCCACCACCACTTCGATTGAATGTGCCTTCTTGGCCTCAAGTGGGGGGAGTTGATCTAAGAGGGCAACCTTCCCATTCATCCTCGCCCTGACAAATCCATCACTTTTTAAGCGTTCTAGAAGTTCCGCATGGCGACCTTTTTCATTGTTCACGAGCGGAGCCAGAATGAAAAATTTCTGACCGTCCGGATGACTGAGAATCTCGTCTGCGATCTGATCAATCGTCCATTTTTCAAGCTTCTTCCCTGTCTGAGGGTGATAGGCCTGCCCTGCTTCGGCAAAGAGGAGTCGTAAATAATCACTAATCTCAGTGGAAGTGGCAATCGTCGAGCGCCCGCCGGAAGTGCCCTTCCTCTGCTCAATCGCGATAGCTGGAGCCAAGCCCTCAATACGCTCTACGGCTGGTTTCTCGAGCTGATCAATGAACTGACGGGCATAGGAAGAGAGACTCTGCACATAACGACGCTGTCCTTCTGCATAGAGAGTATCAAATGCGAGTGATGACTTTCCTGATCCGGATGGTCCCGTAATGACTACGAGCTCATGCTTCGGTATCTCTAGAGTCAGATTTTTCAGGTTATGCTGGTATGCGCCAACCACCCTGATCTTCGATTGATCGTTCATGTGTAACCATGAGTCTTAACCTGAAATATCATGAAAGAGAAGTGAGAAGAGCAGTTCATGCACTCACTGTAGAGGGGCTCAGTGATACTCTGCTGAATTGAACAACTGCGCGACCAGATTTGAAAAGCTATTACTGCTCTAATGCGCCAAACGATGATTTTGGTAAAAGGTTCGCTGGAGCATCCTCTGCAACGGCCGCCTTGTAATTGGCAAGCGCCTGGAAGTAAGCCAGCTTGGCATTGATCTCCAGATTGCGGGCATTAAAGGTAGCTTCTTCACGAATCTGGACAGCGAGCAGGTCGCTCGCCCCTTCCTTAAATTTCTGGTTCTCGGCCTTCTCTAATTCAATGGACAGGTCCACGTTGCGTTTCGTTTGGCCTAAAGCTCCGAGTGCCGCGCGCACCGCTGAATAGCTATCCTGAGCATCAGCCAGAATTTTTTCCCGGGCAAATTTCTTTTCCTGTTCCAGGCGGGCAATTTCACCATCGATGGCCTCGATTCGCCCCTGGGCCTCATTCCGTCCAATCGGTAGAGAAAACTGAATGAGTCCTGCAATCTCAGTGGGATCGATGTCCTTAGGTCGATCATTACCAATGGCGCGATTGAGCTCGAACGCTAGATCCAGATTGGGTTTCAGGTTATTGCCAGCTAAACGCTTATCAATTTCAGCTCGCGAAAACAGCAGACCAATCTGCCTCACTTCAGGTCGGTTGAACGCCGCACGCTCGCTATCATTGATGATATCGATTTCGGACAAGGGAATTTGTTCAGGAAACGCCTGGGGCAATAATTCACGGCCCGCTACGATCGGTTCTCCGTTTCCACTCTTACGCAGGAAAAGAGAGAGCTTGATCGCAGCCTGTTCAAAACCGCGACGTGCTTGGAAGACGGCTATTTGTCGATTGACCACTAAGCGCTGGTTGTCGACTTGAACGATAGGGGCGATGGCTCCCTGCTGCTTTTGTTCTTCAAGTGCCTTGTCTCTTTCGAGTGCGATATTCAGGATTTCTTCAGCGACTGCCAGGCGCTGTCCCTTGGCCACCCACTCGTAATAAGAAATACGTGCGCCCCGGATGAAATCGAGATATTGACGGAGAATAAAGGGGTCAGCGAGTTCACGTTCAATTTCCGCTTTTCCTCTGGCCGCCCTACGATTATCGAAGGGGCCACCACGCAGGAGAGGCACCTTGAACCCGAGAACACCTTCACCGCCTTCCGCCGTCCTCAGTTTCCGCTCATAGTCAGCGAAAAATCCAGAGCTGCGCCGGTATCCGCCATAGACACTTCCCCCCCATATCGGTAGCGGCTGTTCAATGAGAAGCTCAGCATTAGACCCATCATAGAAATTCTCAGGTCGCCAGACCAGTGAACTGCTTAGAATGGTGTCAAAGGCTCCAATGCTCTGCCTGACTCGACCATTGGCAATATCCTGCTGGATCCAACTTGCCAGAAGGGGAGGGTAGTAACCTCGAACACTGAGAAGGACTTCCTCTAGTTGCAGAGGTGGTCGGTCACTCACAGCTTGAGGAGTCACGGCCGCATTCAGACCGTTCACCCCAAGCCATAGGCCTGCTAAACATCCAAGCCAGTGCTTCATGAATTATTCGAGGCAACCTCTGTTGAGACACCCTCACCAATAGGTGGGAATCCATTAATTTGTCGCCAGAGTTCAAACCAAAGCGGCACCTGATCGAGTAGGATCCAAGCCTTCGCCTGAACGCCTTGTCGGAGCCATTGATCCGGGTCAGGCCAGTTCACTTTGACAGGCCCTTTCCCATCGAAGATGCGATCGACCTCATCTTCCTTCGGCCCTACCACGACTCGAAAGCGCCCCATGCCATCATCTGTGGCATCAATAAAAACAACTTCTCCTCCAAAGGTTCCGGTCGCCACCTGCGGCCAACCGACGATCTGGATGGCAGGCCAACCCTCAAAAGCTAACCTGACATCACTTCCCGGGATGACTTCTCCGTCGACTTCTCTCCGCGCTTGGATCAGAGGCGCATCATTTCCATCGACCCAGACCTGAACGAATCGGCTATCTGTTTCCGGGATGATGGTGCAGATTGCAGCACCGGGCTGAAGATAGCTTCCCTCCGTTACTGTAACGCTGAGAATAATCCCATCACGAGGCGCGGTCACGGTCTGACGCTCATTCTGATTCAAGCTAATATCAATGACCAGTAGATCACGCTCCGCATTCGCGATTTCACTCTTTGCCGCTTCACGTGAGGCTTCGATCGATGAGATCACAGATTCAAAATCATTTTCAGTCCGCTTCAAGTTCGCCTCTGCCGAGAGCTGATCTGCTTCCGTTGAATCCCGCCGCAGGGTCGCCTGTTCAAATTCACGTCGTGAGGCGAGTCCTTTTTCGTGGAGTGATTTAACCCGAGTATAATCCAGTTCAGCCGTCTTAAATCCGACTCTGGCTGCGGCCAGAGTCTGGCGGGCAGCGTCCAGAGCTTGCAGTTTGGACAGCTTCTGTTGAGTGATTTGAGAAGTTAACGATTCGACCCGGCTGTTAGCGAAAGAGATTCGGTTTTGAATGGTTAGTTTCTTACTCCTTAAATTTTCCAGAAGATTGGGGTCATTGTCTTGAATCTCAACGATCAGGTCACCCTGCTGCACTCTCTGTCCTTCGACGATATGGAGTTGTTTGACCCGGCCCGCTACTAATGAATCCACATTGACTCGTCGATCCAGTGGGTTAAAGGCAATGACACTACCTGTCCCTCTGACAAACTGACGCCAGGGGGCAAAAATCAGAAAAATCAGCACTAGTAGAAACCCGACGAGCATAATACGGCTGGAGTAATAGGTGAACCGGGTCGATCCAGTCAGGTTGATGGCAGGTAAATGTTTCATGGCTGGTAATCGATATTCTGTCCGCTGATCTCTGCTGGCACCTCGATCCGTGCGGTGCTGACCATGGCGGGGTCCATCCGTTTTTCCTCTTCACTACGGAGAGAAATACACCAGTCACACTTCTGAATCATGCTCCGCATCCGAGTAGAAACTACGACGGTCCAGGGCAGGTCACCCTTGATGACAAGGTTCGAGAGGTGCTCATACGTCGTGTTATCTAACCCGTCAAAGAGTTCGTCAATCAACAGGAGGCGAGGGGACTGAACAATCGCGCGGGCAAAAAGTAGACGGATCCGCTGAGTGGTCGAGAGTGGCGCACCCTCCACCCGCAAGCGCAGTCTCAGGCCGTCGGGAAATTTCATGATTTCATCGAGGATACCTACCTGATGAAGGGCTTGCCTCACTTCGTCGACACCGATATCGACCCGTCCCAGCCGAAGGTTCTCAATGATCGTTCCATCGATGAACTCATCCCGGCGCAGGAGCAGGATATAGCCTCGTAATTTATCCAGGGGCCAATCTCTGGAGTCGAGCCCGTCATAGGAAATATGCCCCTTGGTGGGATGGCGCAGAGCAAAAAGGAGGTCTAACATCGAACTGACTCCGCTTCCCTGTGGGCCTTGGAGCGCGATGCGCTCTCCTGGTTTAATTTGGAAATCTCTGTTTTCAAAGAGCATTTTACCAGAGGTGTAGCCAAAGCTGACTCCATCTGCTTCAACCATCATCCCTTTCTCATGATCGATGTCATCCGGTTCTTCTCCAGTGCTGGTCTCTGTCTCCAGATCAAAGAGGTGTCCGAGTTTATCGGTAGCAGCCATGGTGTCATACCAGGTTTCATATTTTTTCCCTAGTTTCATGAGAGATGCGGTGATGCTACTCATGATGATCTCACTGGCCACCAGTTGACCGAGTGTGATTTGCTGACTGAGGACAAGCCAGGTCGCAAGGATAAGCAGGGCCACACTCGCGACGACGGAGAGAACGAGGAGGCCAATGACTTGTCTCCGAACGACGGCAAAGTGGCCCGATCTGGCTCGCACATATTCAGTCGCTAGTTCATTCGTCCGCATGTACGCCATGTCTTGTCCGCCAGGCCCTTTGAACATGAACGGGAAAGCGGCCATTTCCTCAAACCATCCCACCAAGTCATATTTTGAGCGTGATTCATCAATGGCAGTCGTCACTGCCCCTTTCCCCAGGAGTAAGGTCCCAAAGATCAAGATCGTGACCAAAATCAACACAAAGCCGAGGAGGAAGGGGTGAAAGAGCGCCAGAAGGAACATCCCGACCACCGTGGAAACGACTGCATTTATCCCATCCAAGAGGAAAAAGGCAGTATTCTTCTGCACCGTAACCACATCCAGGAAGCGGTTGACTAGTTCGGGGCCGTGGACCCCATCAAAGGCTTTGGCCTTGATTCGAGGTAGCCGGTAAGCGACATCCGCTGCGGTTCGCACCAGAATCCGCTTTTGAATCACCTCAGCAATATGAACCTGAAACCAGGTAATCAACGCCTGCAGTGTCAGGAAAAGTAAGAGAATCTGCGCAACCACCAGCAGGGCTTGCACAAAAACACCTTCCTGGTTTCCAAATGCGAGGTTCGTCACGATCGTGTCCACCGCCAGTGGCAGGGCCAGGTAAAGCATCCCTGAAAAGATCGCAAAAATAAGCAGCGTTACGATTTCGCTTTTTTCCGGTTTCAGCAGTTTGAGAAACCGTCGAAAGGGAGGCATGTGTTCGTGAGCGCTATGTCCTTCAGAATCATGTGCTTCCTGCGCTTTGCGATGGGTCGCTGTGCTATAGCGTGCAGAATGGGCCTTGTGTTGTTTCTCCGAACTGACACTCGCACTGTGTCTTTGGTTAGAGGGGTGAATCAGTCCCGCTTCCACGGAGGTATGGATGCCCGAGAGTCCCAGTCGTCTCGCTAATTTCGAGCGCGATAGACTCTCTGATTTTCCTTCCTCTCCGTTATAGCTGATGACACGGGTCTTGAAGGCACCCGCCTGATTCGCGATCAGAAAGCCTTGATCTTCCTCGCTCCAGAAGATAACCGGTGTGTCCTCATTCGATTTCCAGAGAGCCTCTCTGAGCGACATTTCGACCGGTGTGAGTTTTAATCCAATCTTATCGACTACCAAGGCCAGGTGCGCCATCGGATCGTTTCGGTTCTCAGAACCCAGTGCGTCTAAATCTTGACGGATCTGCTCGGTATCAAAGCGACGGCCAGTGGCTCGCCCCAGATACTTCACCATCTCAATACTGAGATATTCGGTTTGATTTAGATAATGACCGTTCCCGTTCATAGAATCCTACCAGTTATAAGGCAATCTTCTGATTTTTCACGCATTTTAGTGTAATAGCTTTTTTCCCCTTGTATATCTAAATTCAACCCAGCCCAGCCGCATTCCTTCAAAGATCATCACCACCTCACGACCTTAATCTCAGCTCATTTTGGATGTCGTCGCATTCAAAAAAGACCAGTTTAGACGAAACTTGAACCATGGCTAGAGGCGGAATGACGGTAAGAGGGAAAAAGGGAAAGAGTGTCTTCGCTCAGTTCAAGACCAAAACGACCGCCCGCTCCATCTCTGCCGTTCTACAAAATAAGGGCGCGATCCGGTGCAGTTTCGATATTTCTGCCTGAGTAAGATGAATTCAATCTTTCTCCAAGGTGCGAAGACCAGAAGAGACTAAAGAAAACCCGTAGAACGTTGTAGTCTGCTGCGAGTGGAACGCTGCCTGCACCGTAGCCTTGGCGAAGGTGGGAAGCGCGTCAAGAGTCGACTACTGACTCTATAGTCTGACACTTTAGCTTAGAGAATATCTGCCTTTTGCTGGCACTCAGAATGCGCCTCAAAGTCTTTCTGCTTCGTGTCCAAGAATAATATCGCATAGGTGAAACATGGCCAATCGCGGTTTGTTTGTATACCTGATACCATAAATTGTGGTGGTTGGATAACAGCTTTCCCAAGGGATCCCAAGGCTTGGGAGAGTCTGCGAAATGGTATATTCTTTCTTCTAGGCGCCTTACTTTTGAGGACAGTGACGGGTGTAATAAAGTATTGAACTTATCATCAATCAGCCTGAATGAGGAAGGGAAGGCGATGTTCAGTATGGATTGGTCGGCGGTAATGAGCCGTTTACTAAATTTCCTTGCGATTTCATTGCACCGATCTGTCATATTGGCTTGTCGCCATAATTCGAGATCTATGGCCATTACCCCCGAGTTGAAACAAATGGCGTCCAAATTTAATTTTGCTGCTGCATACAATTGTTGTTCGACGGCTTGTCGCCTTGTCTTTGTTCCGCTGGCATAAATGATATTTTTACCGTCGAAGAGTCCAAACAGCTCATCCACACAGCAATTTACATAAAGGTCGGAATCCAGGTAAACACAGCAGGGATAATCTTTCAGTAAGGATGGTAGAAACAAGCGGCCATAACTGGTTTGATTGCCATAAAAATGGTCATGTTCAGAGGGGGCGGTTGGAG